>CAYXDR010000102.1:0-8966 GCA_964463515.1 uncultured Desulfobacteraceae bacterium
TCGTATGCCCTCGCCCTCACTTCGCCGGGGTTGGAATAAAGCAGATCTACATCCTGATCCAGAGGGGCGGTAAAGGGATGATGCACGGCCGTCAGCCGTTTTTCCTCCTCGCTGTATTCCAGGAGAGGAAAATGCGTGACCCATGTCAGTGAAAAATCTCCTTCTGGAATCATTTTCAGATCGGCCGCTACAGAAAGCCTGACTTCCCCGAGTACATTCAGCACAACCCGGCCGGTTCCCGCAACCATCAGGACCACGTCGCCCGGCTTTGCACCCAGCATGCTGTTTATTTCCTGCTTCAAGGAAACCGGGAAAAACTTGTCAAGAGACGACTGCCAGCCTCCCTCTGCGTTAATTTTGGCCCATGCAAGACCTCCAGCCCCTCTTTCCTTCACTGTAGAGGAGATAAGGTCCAGTTTTTTCCGGGTAAGAAGGGCTGCTGCACCTTCGACGCAAACGGCCTTTATCACACCGCCTGAAGCGGCAAGTTCGGAAAACACGCGAAATTCACTTCTCCCCGCCTGTGCGGTGATATCAGTAATTTCCATCCCGAACCTGGTATCCGGCCTATCCGTCCCGTATCGCTCCATAGCATCCGCATAGGTCATACGGGGGAAGGGAACCGGTATCTCCTTTTCGAGCACGTCTTTGAATAACCGGCTCATCATCGCTTCCACAACCTCGATGACATCCTCTTCGTCAACGAAAGCCATTTCCATGTCCACTTGAGTAAATTCAGGCTGCCTGTCGGCCCGGAGGTCCTCGTCGCGGAAGCAACGGACTATCTGGTAATACCGGTCGAACCCTGCCACCATGAGTAATTGTTTGAAAAGTTGAGGGGACTGGGGCAGCGCGTAAAACAGACCGGGGTTCACCCTGCTGGGCACAAGATAATCCCTGGCCCCTTCGGGCGTACTCTTTGTCAACATGGGCGTTTCCACCTCGATGAACCCCCGGGAGTCCAGAAATCCCCGGATGGAGGATGCTGCCCGGTGCCGGAGCTGAAGCGCACGGAACATGGCAGGTCTTCGCAGCTCCAGATAACGGTGTTTTAGCCTGAGGGCCTCCGAAGCATCCACAGCGCCTTCCACCTGGAAAGGCGGTGTTTCGGTCTCGTTTAAAATCTTTATCTCGGTGGCATGAACCTCGACTTCACCGGTTGGCATACCCGGGTTGGTCCTGCCCTCCTCCCGGCGGGTCACTGTCCCTCGGACGGCTGTAACCCACTCATTGCGAAGCAACCTTGCCCTTTCATGGCATCGTGGCTTTTCACCAGGATCGAACACCACTTGGGCAACCCCTGTTCTGTCCCTCAAATTTACGAATATGAGGCCTCCGAGGTCCCTTCGGCTGTTGACCCAACCCATCAGCACCACTTCCCTACCTTCGTCGGCTGGCCGGATATCCCCGCACCCGGCGGTCCGTTTCCACCCGCCGAGGGTGTCCACCACCGTTTTTGTATCACTCATTTCTTCACCAAGAAGCAAATTTTTCAAACCCAGGATGCAGCCCCAACCAAAAATATTTCGCACCGCCCCTATTTTTTTTCCACAACCGCCTTCAATGCATTTTCCACATCCGACAGGTTAACCTCGACCTGGCTCCCGTCGTCCATATCCTTCAATAGACACTTGCCGTCTGCGAGCTCATCCCCGCCTACAATCAACACACGGCGAACACCAAGCTTCCCGGCCCTTTTCATTTGGGCCTTCAGGCTTCGGGATTGATATTCAGCCTCCACGCGGAGCCCTTCCAACCTCAAATTCTGAATCAGACGGAAACAAAATTTTTCGGCCTTGGACCCGAGGCTTGCGACGAACAGATCGGGCCGCGGCTGTTCAATTTTTCCCTTTTCTTCAACAAGGGCCACCAGGCGCTCCACCCCCATCGCAAAGCCGATGGCCGGATGATCCGGGCCACCGAGCAGCTCCACGAGTCCGTCGTAACGGCCGCCTCCCACCACCGCGTTTTGGGCGCCGAGCCGATCCGTCTGAATCTCGAAAGTGGTACGGGCATAGTAATCAAGTCCTCGGACAAGAGATGGGTCCAGCTGAAACCTTATATCCAGGGATGAAAGCAGCTCCTGCACTGCCTGGAAATGATCCGAACACTCCCCGCACAGGTAGCCGGTTATATCCGGCGCATCCTCCACCACCTCGCCGCAGCCCTCGACCTTGCAGTCAAAAACCCTGAGAGGATTGGTCTCCGCCCTTCGCCTGCAATCAGCACAAAGCCTTTCCGCCCTGTCTCTAAGATATTTCTTCAATTCCTCCTTGAAACGGGGACGGCAGTTTCTGCATCCGAGAGAGTTGATTTTAAGCGAAAGCCCGGTCAGGCCCAGGGACTGGAGAAGATAATAGGCAACCGCGATGACTTCCGAATCGCTTCGGGGCCCTGGATCGCCGAAAACCTCCAGGTCTATCTGGTGGAACTGCCTGTACCTTCCCTTCTGCGGTCGTTCGTGCCGAAACATGGGCCCTATAGTGTAAAGCTTTTGAACCGGGCGCTGCAGATAGAGCCTGTGCTGGATATAAGCCCTTACAATCGAGGCTGTAGCCTCCGGTCTCAGCGTGATAACAGACCCCTTGCTGTCTGTCAGGCAATACATTTCCTTGCTTACTATGTCGGTTTCCTGCCCGATACCACGGCTGAAAACTTCGTTTTTTTCAATCAGGGGAGGCCGTATTTCCTGGTAGCCAAAGGACTCCAGGAGGCCCTTAGCGCGCGCCTCTATAACCTGCCAGGTTCCGATCTCATCGGGCAGTACATCCTTGAAACCTTTTATCGAGGTAAATTCCACCGTCTTTGTCTCCTTGAAAATTGATGAGTTCGTGAAAAGTCAAAATATCCCCTCTATCGTCACCCCGGCGCAGGCCGGGGTCCATTGATTCCAACGACTTATGGATTCCGGCCTACGCCGGAATGACGGCTTGGGGCCTTTTCACGATGCCATCAAAATTAGGCGGTCTGAGTCCTATCAGACAGGTGATTCGGCGTCAATCGTTTTGTGATTCCAATATCACAGCCCCGCGGAAAACACCATCCCCGCCTTACCGGCACCAGGTTGGAAAAATCTTCAATTTATTTCGGGATCCCGCCGTCAGGCAACGACACGGGCCTCACCACAAGACTACTGTACATGGACCATGGGATAATAACCGCGGAATGCCCGCCCTTTCCGCCCGCCATCACAATCTCGATGTCTTCAGGACTTCGTGTGGCGGCAAAGAAATCCTCTCCACCGCCGCCCTTGGGGCCCATACCCACAATCCCTCGTTTCGCAAGCCGCAGGGTGGGATGCCCCACCCTTTCGTGGATAAACCCGCGCAAGTCGCTTTTCTGAAAACCAGCCCTCTTTAGAAGACGGGCATGGTCCGGCGTTATGACCACAACCAGATTTCCGGGCAGGTATGCATTATTGCTTCCCAGAGAGGTGCAGCAATCGACCACGGTTTCGAGAAAATCCCGTGCGTCGGTACTTGCCAGGTCCATGATGTTATGCGGCCCTTCCGCCATCAAGACGCTCACAGTTGTCGTATTCCGGCTGAACCGTTCGACGTTTATGCTCGGCCAGGGGGAATGGTCAACATCTTCAGCAAAGCAGTAACTGTACTCGGCTGGAGAAGAAAGACAGGCCAGATCTGAAAAGCCGGTTATCACCCGGCACGTGTTTCTCAATGTCAGCTGCACAGCGCGCCCGATCGTGGCGTTGGCCCGAGCCCCCGGCCCCATGCACCCCTGGCCGTAATTGATATGAAGTGCATCTGCGAGAGGACCGCTGACCAGGATCATGTGCCCGCCGCCATGGGACGTAGTGACCGCCTGGAAAAGATTATAAGAAGGATCACTCATCGCCTCCATCGCAGCGGTCAAAACAGGCATATACCGAGGCCTGCACCCCGCCATCACCGCGCCCACAGCCAGGTCTCTTACTGTCACGGCGGCACCTGACGGCCCGAGGTTGGATATGAAAACGTGAGACTCGGGAAGCGGACTGTAGCGCATCATCCGCATCAATCTATCCTCGGTCGGGGGGATGATAGGCAGGCCGTCGCCTATGGACATTTCGTCGTACATATCCAGGATGGCTTCGGCATCGAAAGCCTCCTGTCCGGATGGCGGGGAAATTCCCGCCGGCCGCGTTTCCAGGTTCGAATCGGTGCCGGAGAAACGCGAACGGTCGATTTGGCAATCAATTGCAGCCCTGTTTTTCAAGCGGACGGGATCTACTGTCAAATAGTCGAAAATGCGATCAACCTGCTTTCGAATTTCTCCTTTGATTTCCTGATTCGTGCTGCCGGGGTAAATATCCAGAGGCACGAGGCACAAATTCCTTGCCTGATAATACGCCACGGCGCGCGCCAGGCTGTTTCCGGGCCCACCGGTGATACAAACGCTGGGTATACCCATTTTTTCAAGCTCAATGGACAACATTACCATTGCTGGACTGACCCCGATGTCAGCCAGCATCAGCACTACGGCGTCAACTTTCCGCTCAGACATCCCTCGTGCAAGGTCCACGATTCCGGCATGGTTCTTACCTCGGATGCTTTGCCGAAAAACGCTGATATTCTTGAAGCCAAGGCCGGACAGGCACCCCTTGAGTTCGGTCAAAATTGTATAATAATTGCCGACATCCAATTTAGTGTTGTCGAAAAGCATCAACCGGCTCCCAGCGATCTTTTTTTTGTCGAGCCGGGCCGTCAATTCCAACGGCGGGTTTTGAAAAAAGGGTCTTGGATCTATCAGGACGTCATATTTCTCCAGGGGCATCTCGACTCCTTCGGAGGCGCTTGTAAATATTTCCATCGGTATAAAACCGGCATCCCAACAGGCGCTCAGCATATTACTTGCCGGGAAATGCGCGCCCGGGCCGGGGTGACCATAAAACTGCGGAGCCGGACCACCTATCGAAGGAGGTAAGGGATCTCCACATGTAGTGCGTCGTTCGGGCACTCCACTTCACACGGCAGACAAAACCAGCAGGTTCTGAATTTCCCGTAGGGAGCGCCGCAGCTGTAGCAGCGGGAAGCCTCTTCGCGTGCCTCCCTGCCGGATATGCATTTTTCGATTTCAGCGAAATCCCCTTTCCCCCCGAATCTCTTGAATTCAAGGCAGACGCGCTCTTTTTCAACCGCTCCCGTCGTATCTACAGGGAATTCGGTCTCGGCCCCATCTGCATATCGCCTGCCGTAGGTAAGGTCGTCTCCGTCAAGCAGGCGGTTGACTGATTCGGCCGCTTGGCGCCCGCTGGCCATTGCAGAAACAACCGATGAAGGACCAATATAGTAATCGCCTGCCACGAAAATCTTTTCAGCTGCTGTCTGAAGCGTCAACGGATCGGCTATTACCTTGTTTTCACGGACAATCGTCGAGGTGTCCTGTCCAGCCAGGCAACCATCGTCCCTGAACTGCCCGGTGCAGACAATCACCGTGTCCGCAGCAAGTTCCTTTGACTCGCTACTGTTGAAAACCGGGTGAAAACGTCCCTTTTCATCAAAAACAGCCGTGCAGCGTTCAAGCGCCAAACCACGGACCCGGCCTTCCTGCGTCAAAATACGCATCACGCCCCAGGAGCATTCCAAGTCAATACCCTCCCGAAGGGCGCTTTCAACCGCTTCCGGAGAAGCCGGCAGATCTTCGGCCTTTTCCAGGCTGACGATCGTAACCCTTTCGGCACCGAGGCGTAAGGCCGTCTGCGCCGCATCCACCGCAACGTTTCCGCCGCCGATGATCACTACTTTCCCTCTGAGCTCGGGGGCTTGCTTTTTTCTGACATCGGTCAAGAAAGGCAAGCCTTGATAAACACCGGCAGCATCCCGGCCCTCGATGTCAAGCACAGCGGCAATCCCGCAGCCAGCGGCCACTACGATAGCGTCATATTCTTCATGGATAGTTGAAAACTGGAGGTCTGCGCCGACGCAGGTGTTGCACCGGAATTCGACACCCATGGCTTCAAATATCCTCATTTCACGTTCGACAACCTCGGCAGGCAACCGAAATTCAGGAATCGCCCAGCGAAGCATGCCCCCCGGCTCGGGCTGAGATTCGAAAACCGTCACCTTGTGCCCCCTGACCCTCAAATCATAGGCAGCCTGCAACCCTGCAGGTCCGGATCCGATGACAGCTGTTTTCCGGCCGGTCTCTGCTGAAATCTCCGGCAGAAAAACCTCCTCCGAATCCTCGTTTTCGGTGAGATAGCGCTTCAGCGCTCGAATAGCCACCGCTTCTCCGGTGGTTTTAAAACGCTCGCAATTCGTCTCGCATGGATGGGTGCAGATCCTGCCCAGGATTGCGGGAAAAATCAGCTTCTCCCGCAGCGTCTCCCGGGCCGCGTCTTCCTGCCCCCGCAATATCTGCTGCACGTAGCCCTGAACATTTACATTCAACGGACACGCCTGCCGGCAGGGCGCCAGCTGCATTCTCAAATTATCCAGGATGCATGTATCCACGCAGATACTGCAGAAGGTACATTTGTCCTTGTCGATCGCAATATTGTCCGAAAGTGCCTGTAACAGGCTGGTTTGTTCCATTTTTCAATCCTTGTGACGAATATGTTTTGTGTCTTTTCAGCGGATCACATCCCGGTGAGTCACATCGATGCCGCCGGTTTCAGGATTTTTGGCCAAGACCACGTGCCTGCACCACCGCTCGTCGTCTTTTTCCGGATAATCTGTCCGCTGGTGCCAAAGACCCCATCGGCTTTCTTTTCTCTCCTTGGAGGCGTGGGCGTTCAGCTCGGCGCACCGAATAATGTTTTCGACCTCGTAAGCCTTAAAAAGATCATGGATTGTCTGAATCCTCGGAATATGGACGAATTCCTCCCTGAACCGGTTCATCCACCACAAGGCCCGGTCCAATTTATATTCGTTCTTTGGCGGTGTAAGGTAGTCGGTAATGATGCGGCGGACCTTATATTCAAATTCCTCGATGGGCACCCTGCCGCGTGTCTGGCTCAACTTACGCTTTTTGTCCTCAAGAAATTCATCGACCATTCCGGTATCCAAATCCGGATGAGCATGCATCGAAGCCCTTTCGGTGCCGCATTCCGCCGCAACTTCGCCGTAGACAAAAGCACCGCTCAAGTGGCCCCGGGCGCACAGCGCGGTGTCCCCGGCGGCATAGAGCCCCGGCACGGTAGACTCTGCATTTTCATTGATCCGTATACCGGTCAGACCGTGACCGCCGCATAGGAAGATTTCCGTAGGGGAAAGCTCGATCTCTCCGCTTCGGAAATCGATGTTTCTGCCCTCGTAAAAGCGTTCGCACGCTGGTCTTTCCGTCGTGAACAAAAGGTCTTCAATCTCCCGTATGGTGTCCTCGGGAAGATGGTTCATCCGGATTCTCATGGGTCCTCGGCCGGCAAGATGCTCGTTTATCATGGTCATCATGCCCGGGTGGCCTTTGTGGAATGCTTCGCCCAGCGCATTGAACAACTGTGCTCCCCGCGTCAGCGTGATGAACAGCAACGGGGCATTGATATCTTTGACAATGTAGTATGTGATGGTAAATTCAAATCCGCTCAGCTCTGCTCCAGCGGAAAAGGCCAGCGCATAGCCGTCCCCTGTGTTACCAGGAAAATCGTAAATGCCGTAAAGGTTGCCGTTTACGGGCAGCCCGAAGCGGGCGGTCCCCCCGTTGCAGAGGATCACCGATTTGGCCCGGCAGACAATAATTTCCCCGCTTCGCACATGAATGCCCACGGCGCCGGTGACTTCACCGTCGGTTTTGAGAAGCCTCACCGCCATGGTACGGTTCACGATCCGGACCCCGAGCTCCACGCAGCGCTTATGCAGCATGGTTTTTAACTCAGGCTCCTTCATCGTCAAAATGAATCGACCCTTGGGATGTCCTTTGAGGATGTCATAATTGCCGTTTTTGTCCGTGGGGAAAAAAACCCCCCAGGATTCCAGCTTTTTCATCATTTGATAGCTGCGGTCGGCAAGCTTGTAGGAAATTGGGGCATCGAAAACCCCCTCTGTAACGATGTTCATAGACTCTACATAGGCATCCGGGTCGGAAACGCCTGGAACGGCGACGATGTTCAAGGCATCCATTCCCCTGGCGATGCTTCCGGAATACTTCATATCGCCTTTTTCAAAAACCACTACTTTTTGCTTCGGGTTCAGCTCCTTTGCACGTATGGCGGCCATTGAACCGGCGCTGCCTCCACCGACAATCAAAACATCGGCCTCGATCACTGGGTAGTTAAATTTCATTTCCACTCCTTACCTGGTTTCCGCCCGGTATTTCCGGACGCCCACTGCCAAACCGTTCGCCCCCATCTCACTCTAGATCCTTTTGCCGCGGGCAAACGGCATGCCACTTCTAAAACGAACCTATTTAGCGCTCCGCCGAGGCCGTCTCTCACATCCTCTGTGCTCTTGACTTTTTAAATGCCGTCCGGGCCCTGAGCAAAATCACCGTGGCCCCGATACCGAAAAACACAAGCGACAGCGGCCGCTCCAGAAAAATCAGGGCACCCCTCTCGGACAGCAGAAGGCTTTGGCGCAGGGCCTCTTCAGCCCCCCTTGCCAGGATGAAGGAAATGATGAATGCGGGCGGGCTGAATTCGAGCTTCCGCATCGCATAACCGATCATACCGAAAAGGCACATCATCGAAATGTCGTAAAAAGCTGACCTGACCGAGTAGGCCGCAATAAATCCGAGCAGAAAAATCAAGGGGTATATGATTCGCAAAGGAGCTTTCGCAATCAACCGGCCGACCAAATTGGAACCGAAGTAGCCTGTCAGGCCGTAAACCAGGATACCGAGAAAGCCGCTTGCAATCAGGGCATAAACCAGTTCCGATGAGTTTACGAAAATATTCGGGCCGATCTGGATTCCGTGTATCATGAATACCCCCATCAACATGGCGGCGATGGTGGTGCCCGGAACTCCCAGGGTCAGCAGGGGAATCATGCTGGGGCCGGATACGGCGTTGTTGGCGGCTTCAGGCGCAGCCA
>CAYXDR010000103.1:0-5867 GCA_964463515.1 uncultured Desulfobacteraceae bacterium
GCACCTTCATCATAAACGGAACCGAGCGGGTGGTGGTGAGCCAGCTTCACCGATCACCCGGTGTGTTTTTCGATCATGACAAAGGAAAGACTCATTCGAGCGGGAAGCTTCTTTATTCGGCAAGAATAATTCCATTGAGGGGGTCCTGGCTGGATTTCGAGTATGATCCCAAGGACCACCTGTATGTTCGCATCGACAGGCGCAGAAAATTCCCGGTGACGATCCTGCTGAAGGCGCTTGGTTATTCGGTCAAGGATATTCTCCACGAATTCTATGATACCGAAACCATATCCATAGACAAGAGTGGATGTTCCGTTGAAGCCAAGCTTGAAAACATGTATCGAAAGAAGTTGCGACGGGACATAGTCAACCCTGAAACAGGAGATGTTCTGGGCCGTAAGGGTGAGAAATACACCAAGCGGCTTCATAAGATGCTGGAATCAGCCGGCGTAACCCGCATTCCCCTGGATCCCGAAGACATAGAAGGCCGTGTGATAGCGGACGATCTCGTGGATCCTGAAACAGGGGAAGTCCTGATCGAGGGCAACAAGGAAATTACCAAGGATGTTATCGAATCCGCTCTGGAACATGGTATCGGCAGCCTCGAATGCCTGGTTCTCAGTTCACAGGCCGGGGCCAACGCCATAAGGGACACCATGCTTCTGGACAAGATTGCCTCGCCGGATGAGGCGCTGCTCGATATTTACCGGAAGATGCGTCCCAGCAGTCCACCAACACCAGAGGTCGCAAATACGTTTTTCAATAATTTGTTTTTTAATTTAAACACATATGATTTGTCTACGGTGGGACGCTTGAAGCTCAACTACCGCCTGGGCCGTGGTGCCGATCTCGAACAGAGGGTTTTGTCCAGGGAAGATATTATCGAAACGGTACGGGAGCTTATCAACCTCAAAAATACAGAGGCCCAGGTCGATGATATCGACAACCTCGGTAACAGGCGGGTGCGTGCCGTTGGAAAACTGCTCGAGAATCAGTACAGGATCGGGCTTGTGCGGATGGAACGTGCGATAAAAGAGCGCATGAGCCTTCAGGAAGTTGAAGCTCTGATGCCCCATGACTTGATCAACGCCAAGCCTGCCTCGGCTGTGGTGAAGGAATTTTTCGGCACAAGCCAGCTGTCTCAGTTCATGGACCAGACCAATCCCTTGTCCGAGGTGACTCATAAGCGGCGCTTGAGCGCATTGGGCCCCGGCGGTTTGACTCGGGAGCGCGCCGGTTTCGAGGTTCGTGACGTGCACCCCACCCACTACGGACGGATTTGCCCGATAGAAACCCCGGAAGGTCCGAATATCGGCCTGATTGTATCTCTAAGTACTTATGCCACGGTGAATGAGTACGGATTCATAGAAACTCCATACCGCGAAGTTGAAGACTCCGTAGCGACTGACAGAATCCAGTATCTTTCTGCGCTGGACGAGAAGGATTTTCCAATAGCCCAGGCAAACGCGCCTTTGGATGAAAATGGACGATTCATTCGGCAGGATGCCTCGGTGAGGATAGCCGGCGAAGCGGACAAGACGCCCGTTGAAGAAGTCAAGTATATGGACGTGTCGCCGGATCAGCTTGTGAGCGTTTCCGCTTCCCTGGTTCCCTTTCTTGAACACGACGACGCAAACCGTGCGCTGATGGGATCCAACATGCAGCGGCAGGCTGTACCGTTGTTGAGGTCCAGTGCTCCGCTGGTGGGAACGGGAATAGAGAGGGTAATTGCCAGGGATTCGGGCATCTCTGTGGCCGCCAGGAGGGACGGTGTGATCGAGGATGTCGACGCCTCGCGGATAGTGATACGTTCCAGCGGGGACGGCAACGACGACCCTGAAGTGGAGATATATAAGCTGATTAAATTTAAGCGTTCCAACCAAAACAGTTGTTATACCCAGAAGCCGATCGTCAAGGTGGGAGACAGGGTGAAAAAAGGCCAGATCATTGCCGACGGCCCGTCATCCGAACTCGGGGAGCTTGCACTCGGCCAGAATGTAATGGTGGCCTTCATGTCCTGGGGTGGATATAACTTCGAGGACTCGGTTCTGATCAGCGAGAGGGTCGTGAAGGAAGATGTGTACACCTCGATACACATCGAGGAATTCGAAGTCTTGTCCCGGGACACGAAACTCGGCAAAGAAGAGATCACAAGAGATATTCCGAACGTAGGTGAAGAAGCGCTTAAGAATCTCGACGAAAGCGGAATTATAAAAGTCGGAGCTGAAATCAAGCCCGGCGATGTACTTGTCGGGAAGATCACGCCTAAGGGCGAAACACAGCTTTCACCTGAAGAAAAGCTTTTGAGGGCGATTTTCGGGGACAAGGCGGGAGATGTAAAAGATTCTTCCCTGAGGGTCCCGCCCGGTGTGCAGGGAATCGTCATAGACGCCAGGGTGTTTTCCCGCAGGGGGGTCGAAAAGGACCCGCGCAGCCTGGAAATCGAGGCGGAGGAAAGCGCGAAGCTGGAGAAGAACCTGGCCGACGAAATAGATGTTATCGGCCGAAGCGCGAGAGAAAGCCTCAAGGAAATTTTGGTTGGAAAGAAGCTCAAAACCAACCTCGTTGAAGGCCGGGACAAAGGCCATGTGTTGATACCCGCCCAAAAGGAGATCACAGAAGAAGATATCATGCGTATGCCGGTGGATGCTTGGTCGGGCGCTGATTTGAAGGCCCCGATGGATGTGATCGAACGTATGGAGCGAATAGTCAAGAATTACTCCAGCAAAGTCAAGCGTATAACCAGGGTTTTCGAGGAGAAGATCGAACGCCTGAGTCTCGGCGACGAGCTGGCCCCCGGTGTTATCAAGATGGTGAAGGTTTATGTGGCGGTCAAAAGAAAACTGTCGGTGGGCGACAAGATGGCCGGTCGCCACGGTAACAAGGGCGTTTTATCGAGGATACTTCCCATCGAAGATATGCCCTATTTTGCCGACGGCACGCCGGTGGACGTCGTATTGAACCCCCTGGGCGTGCCCAGCCGTATGAATGTGGGCCAGGTGCTCGAAACGCATCTTGGCTGGGCTTCCGGAGAACTCGGCCGCCAGATCGGTGAGCTTGTGAGCAAGGCGGACAGTTCTGAGTTGAGAGACAAATTGAAACGGGTGTTCAACCCGGATGAATACAGCGAAAATTTTGAGAAAGTGTCCGATGAGGAATTGTTGGAGAAAGCCAGCCTCTTGAAAGGCGGAGTACCCATGGCCACCCCCGTTTTCGACGGCGCCGAGGAAGACGAAATCATGGCATGCCTGGCTGAGGCCGGTCTGCCCGTGGACGGGCAGGCTGTCTTGTATGACGGGAGAACAGGGGAGGCTTTTGTCCAGAAAGTGACCGTCGGCATGATGTATATGCTTAAGCTTCACCATCTGGTCGATGACAAGCTTCACGCTCGTTCAATCGGACCATACTCCCTCGTTACCCAGCAGCCTCTGGGCGGAAAGGCTCAGTTCGGCGGACAGAGACTGGGGGAGATGGAGGTCTGGGCGATGGAAGCCTATGGTGCCGCATATTCCCTGCAGGAATTTTTGACTGTCAAGTCCGATGACGTGGCCGGAAGGACGCGTATGTACGAACGGATCGTAAAAGGCAACAATGTGCTCGAGGCCGGTCTGCCCGAGTCCTTCAAGGTGCTCATGAAGGAATTGCAGAGCCTCGGTCTCGAACTGCAGCTTTTTGAGGACAGTCAGGGCTGAGAGAACAAAAGACAAGGAGAGAAGCATTGGAAGAATTATACAGCTTCTTTACAAAACCCAAAGATCCATCGAGCTTCAATGCGGTGAGAATCTCGCTGGCGTCGCCGGAAAAGATCAAGGAATGGTCTTACGGCGAAGTCAAGAAGCCTGAGACTATAAATTACAGGACATTCAAACCCGAAAGGGACGGGCTTTTCTGTTCGAAGATCTTCGGCCCCATTAAGGACTACGAATGTAACTGCGGCAAGTACAAGCGAATGAAACACCGCGGCATAATATGCGAGAAATGCGGTGTCGAGGTCATCCAGTCCAAAGTCCGGCGCGAACGTATGGGTCATATACAACTGGCGGCCCCGGTCGCTCACATATGGTTCCTTAAATGTTTGCCTTCAAAGGTAGGCAACCTGCTCGATCTGACTCTGAAGGACCTTGAAAGGGTGCTCTATTTCGAGGGTTACATTGTCATCGACCCGAAGGACACCCCGCTTGCCGCCGGTACTATCCTGCCCGACGAGCAGCTTTATCAGGCCCGCCAGGAATACGGTGAGAGCTTCGAGGTGGGCATAGGCGCCGAGGCTATACAGAAGATGCTCAAGAGCCTGGACCTGGAGGAACTCTCCGATACTCTCAGGGTGGAGATGATCGGCGCCAAGTCCGAGGCTAAACGCAAGAAACTTGCCAAGAGGCTCAAGATTATCGATGCATTCAGGGATTCCAAAAACAAGCCCGAATGGCTGATAATGAGCGTGATTCCGGTGCTTCCCCCGGATTTGAGGCCACTGGTGCCCCTAGATGGAGGCCGGTTTGCCACCTCCGATCTCAATGACCTGTACCGGAGGGTGATAAACCGAAACAACCGGCTGGAGCGCTTGCTGGAGCTCAAGGCACCGGACATCATCGTGCGGAACGAGAAACGGATGCTCCAGGAGGCTGTGGATGTGCTGTTCGACAACGGCCGCCGCGGCAAGGTGGTAACCGGGGCCAACAAGCGCCCGTTCAAATCCCTCAGCGACATGCTGAAGGGCAAGCAGGGACGGTTCCGCCAGAATCTGCTCGGCAAGCGTGTGGATTATTCGGGCCGGTCGGTCATCGTCGTAGGCCCGGATCTCAGGCTGCACCAGTGCGGGCTGCCGAAAAAGATGGCCTTGGAGTTGTTTAAACCCTTTATATACAACAAGCTTGACGAAAAGGGGCTGGTTTCCACGATAAAGGCGGCCAAAAAACTTGTGGAACGTGAGACTCCCGATGTCTGGGATGCGCTCGACGAGGTCGTAAGGGAATACTGCATTCTGCTCAACAGGGCCCCGACGCTTCACAGGCTCGGGATTCAGGCCTTCGAACCAATCCTGATCGAAGGCAAGGCGATCCAGCTTCATCCGCTGGTTTGTACGGCCTTCAACGCCGATTTCGACGGGGATCAGATGGCTGTTCATGTCCCCCTGTCGATCGAGGCTCAGATCGAAGCGCGGGTGCTGATGATGTCCACGAACAACATCCTTTCACCTGCAAACGGCGAACCGATCATCGTACCCAGCCAGGATATAGTGCTGGGAATTTATTTCATGACCCGCGAAAAGCCTTTTGCCAAAGGGGCCGGCAAGGTGTTCGCCAGCATCCGCGAAGTTCGGATGGCCTATGATTCGGGCGAACTTGACCTCAACGCGGAGATAAAGGTCCGAATCGACGGCACACTGCAGGATACGACCGCCGGCAGAACTCTTCTCTACGAAGTAATGGAAGGGCTTGTCCCTTTTTTCAGCGTTAACAAGGTCATGACCAAAAAGGAGCTCAGGGGCCTGATCGATGAATCCTACCGTAGGGCGGGAATTAAGGCCACCGTAATCCTGGCCGATCGGCTCAAGGACGTCGGCTACCGGTATGCGACCCTTTCCGGCATTTCCATTTCCATGAAGGACATGGTTATACCGAGGCGCAAGGCCGAAATAATCGAAAAGGCCGAGGCCGAGGTTCAGAAGATAGGAAGCCAATATACGAGCGGGCTTATAACCGACGGGGAAAAATACAACAAGGTGGTTGACATTTGGGCCCAGTCCACCGAGGACGTGGCCTCTGAAATGATGAAGGAAATCGCAGAGGAGGTGGTGCCGGGGCCCGACGGCGAGGAAACCAAAACAACCAGCTTCAATCCCATCTACATGATGTCCGATTCCGGTG
>CAYXDR010000103.1:5877-8927 GCA_964463515.1 uncultured Desulfobacteraceae bacterium
TGGCATGCGCGGGCTGATGGCCAAGCCTTCCGGCGAAATTATCGAAAGTCCCATAACTTCCAATTTCCGGGAAGGCCTTACCGTGCTCCAGTATTTTATATCTACTCACGGTGCGCGGAAGGGGCTTGCCGACACCGCCCTGAAAACAGCCAATTCCGGGTACTTGACGCGCAGGCTGGTCGATGTGGCCCAGGATTGCATCGTGACAGAGGAGGATTGCGGCACCCTGGACGGTATCTGGGTCGATTCGCTGGTGGAAGGCGGAGAAATCCTCCAGAGAATGGGGGAAAGGATCCTCGGTCGTATAGCGCTTCAGGACATTTACGATCCCCTGACCGGCGAGGTGCTGGTGAAGGCAAACGAGGAAATCGACGAAGAAAAGGTCAAGAAGGTGGAGTCTGCAGGTATAGAAAGGGTGCGCATACGTTCGGCGCTTACCTGCGAAGCCAAGCGGGGTGTCTGCAAGAAGTGCTACGGCAGGGACCTTGCGCACGGCCGCGAAGTAAATATCGGGGAGGCCGTTGGCATTATAGCCGCCCAGTCCATCGGAGAGCCAGGCACCCAGCTGACCATGAGAACTTTCCACATAGGCGGGACTGCCAGCAAACGTGTGGAGCAGACGACCATACATCCGAGAAACCAAGGGGAAGTGAGGTTCATAAACCTCAAGACAGTCGAGAAAACAGACAAAACTCTTGTCGCCATGAACCGTAACGGGGAAATCGCTATCATCGGCAAGGGCGGCAGGGAAGTTGAACGATACCCCATCATTTACGGGGCGAATCTTAAGATCAAGGACGGGGAGATGGTGTCTCCGGACCAGCCCCTGGCAGAATGGGACCCTTTCACCATTCCGATTATGACCGAGGTGGAAGGCACCGTTAAATTCGGGGATATCACCGAAGGCTCTACGATGCAGGAGAAGCGTGACCCGGTCACCGGAAAGATCAGCCGCGTGATCGTCGAGTCGCATGATGTGGACATTCGGCCTCGGATATCAATCAAGGATAAGTCCGGGAAAACAGCGTCCCTGCCTGGCAGCGAAAAGGCGAAAGCCAGGTATCATCTTCCCGTGGGTGCGGTTGTTATGGTGAACGAAGGAGATGTGGTAGGTCCTGGAACGGTGCTTGCGAGAATCCTTCGTGAAACCACAAAAACCAAGGATATCACGGGAGGTCTGCCTCGGGTCGCCGAGTTGTTTGAGGTCAGGAAGCCGAAGGAAACGGCCATAATCAGTGAAATAGACGGCGTAGTTTCCTTCGGTAAGTACACCAAGGGAAAGCGGAAGATGACGATTACCCCTGAAGTGGGTGATCCGGTGAATTACTTTGTTCCGCGAGGCAAGCACCTCAGCGTTCTCGAGGGGGATTATGTACGGGCCGGTGAAGCTTTGATGGACGGTTCGGCCGACCCCCACGATATATTGAAGATAAGAGGGCTCAAGGACCTTGCCAAATACCTGGTGAACGAGGTGCAGGAGGTCTACCGGCTGCAGGGAGTTAAAATAAACGATAAACATATCGAGGTTATCGTCAGGCAGATGCTGCGCCAGGTGAGCGTGACCGGAGTCGGCGAATCCAACTTCCTGATCGGTGAACATGTCGAAAAGTGGCGTTTCGACGAAGAAAACCAGAAGCTGATAGAACAGGGAAAACAGCCCGCCTCCGCGGACCCCTTGCTTCTGGGTATTACGAAGGCTTCGTTGACCACTGAAAGCTTTATTTCGGCCGCCTCTTTTCAGGAGACGACCAAGGTGCTTTCAGATGCGGCCGTGGCTGGAAAGGTTGACCATCTGAAAGGCCTCAAGGAAAACGTTATTATGGGCCGCCTTATTCCGGCAGGCACCGGTCTGCGCAATTACCGAAACATAGAGATGGGTCTGGCGGAATAAAATTTGGATTCCCGCAGAAAATTGCTTGACAAACGAACCGGATGACAGTAGAAGAAGAGATTTTGTGAAATCGGCTGATTTGAGGCCTTTGTGGGCCGAGGCCGCCGCAATCGAGATGTGAGGATTTGGTATGCCTACGATCAATCAACTTGTCAGAAAAGGGCGGAGCAAGCCCAGGAAAAAAGTGAAGACTCCAGCCCTTCAGGGCGCGCCCCAGAAACGGGGGGTATGCGTGAGGGTTTATACGTCAACGCCGAAGAAGCCGAACTCGGCATTGAGGAAAGTGGCTCGGGTAAGGCTTACTAACGGGATAGAAGTCACTTCTTATATTCCGGGCATGGGCCATAACCTTCAGGAGCATTCTGTGGTGTTGATACGCGGTGGAAGAGTCAAGGACCTTCCAGGTGTAAGATACCATATCGTGCGGGGTACGATGGACACGACGGGCGTTGGCGACCGCCGGCAGGGCAGATCGAAATACGGTGCCAAGAAACCCAAGAGTTTGTAGACAGGATGTGCGGCGGGGCGGATGCACTGTCCCGACGGTCGATGGAGAACACGTATGCCAAGGAAAAGAGTTGTAAGCAAAAGAAAGATTGCCCCGGATCCCAGGTACGGCAGCGAGCTGGTTGCAAAGTTCGTAAACAACCTGATGAAGGGTGGAAACAAGAGTGTCGCACAGTCGATTCTCTACAGTGCCCTTGATACGGTAGGCGAGCGTACAAAACAGGACCCGCTGGGTGTCTTCAAGAAAGCACTCGATAACGTAAAGCCTGTGGTTGAGGTCAAATCGCGGAGGGTCGGCGGGTCTACATACCAGGTTCCGACCGAAGTTCGGCCGGCCAGAAGGCAGGCGCTGGGAATTCGTTGGATCATTTCATATGCGGGGCAGCGGGGCGAAAAAAATATGGATGCTAAGCTGGCAGGGGAGATCGTCGATGCATTCAACAACCGCGGCTCCGCAATAAAAAAGAAAGAAGACACGCACAGGATGGCCGAGGCCAACAAGGCTTTCGCCCATTACCGGTGGTAGTCTGCGGGCTGAAGGTAATGGAATCCTGATCCTTGTATAGTGATTATTGCCGCCGCCGAAATTTTCGGAAGCGTCGAGGAGGATGGAGATGTCGAAGAAAAAATTTGAGAGGACGAAGCCGCATGT
>CAYXDR010000104.1:0-3362 GCA_964463515.1 uncultured Desulfobacteraceae bacterium
CGATCCCGATAGCGATCCCGCTCATCATAGATAGCTCAACTATTATCCCATGAAAAAGGCTTATAACTACCGCACTGTCCAGTGAGATATTCCGAAAAATGCCTAACTTGCTGAACCATCAGCCAACGGTAACTTATTTTTTGTTTTAAAGCAGGATAATTTATCGACCTTTGCATCATTTCTTCGTAGGCCGCAACAAATGCACGACTCACCGCCGGCTTCATCTCGACCGGCCTTTTATCCTTCATTTCCTTTTCATCGGCGAACTCAGCCGGCGGCTTTTTGCGGTAAACGAAATCTCCAGGTTCAATGGCTTTTCTATTCAAAAGCCCTAGAACCAGCCTGTCTCCAAGAAAACAACGGTATTCCTCAACAAGGTCACAGGCAAGGGAAGGCCTCCCGTAGCTTACGTCATGCAAAGACCCCATATAGGGATCCAAACCGCAAGTTTTTATGGCTGAAAGAACCTCATTGGTAAGGAGTGTATAAATGAAAGACAAAAGGGCATTGACCGGATCCAGCGGAGGACGCCTGTTTCGGCCTTTGAACTCAAAATTTTCGTTCTTTATTAGATCGCAAAATACATTGAAATAAGCCCTCGCTGCAGCGCCTTCTATGCCCCGGAGGGCTTCCACATCCCCGGCCTTTTGAGCCTGCAACAATAAACTCCGCAGCTGTGCGGCCGCCGTTCGCAACTGCGACACCCCGTACTGTCTGGCACGAAGCATCAAAAAGGAAAGCGAATTGTGGATTTTCCCTTCCACTATCATACGCGCCGTCGAAAGAGCTGCTTCCGGACGACCGAGCAGTTCGTATTGTGCCTTTCTCAAAGCCACGTGCTTGTGTTCGTCGATCCCCAGCCTGGCCCTGAACCTCCCGGTCGGTGTCAGAAAAACCGTTTCAATCCGGTTTGTGATCAGGAAATCGAGCACCGCGCCGGTAAGAGAGATATATCCCATCAAAATCAGTCGCTTGAGCCCGGAGGCTGGAATGGAAGAAATGACTTCACTCCCACGTACAAGCTTCAGTGCTCCCCCTTCCCTTCTCAGGAAAGTTCCCGGCTCAAGCACATAAATCGCTTCCATCAGGCAAGAAACCTCCGAACATTTTCTATGGCGACCTGAAGGTTTTCCAACGCATCTGCAAGATTCTCCGCCTTTTCCGATCGGCCCCTGGTCGTATCTTTCCACTGACCGAGATGGAGAAGCGGATGAACATATCCCCCCGGGGGCGCTTCGATAGGGCAGAAATCGCCGCTATAATTCAGCAAAGAGTGAATTTTCCTGCAGCCCAGGGGTTTCCCGGATAGGCGGCTCAACCGATAATCAATCATATGAGGATTATATTCCGGTGTCTTTGAAAGTAGCTGGTGGATCAAGCTTTTACCTTTGTCAGAGAAACCCACGGTTTGGAACAGAACTTTTTCCTCCCGGAAGTTCAACCCCTTTCCCGATCTGGCAGCCGCAATCAGCTGACCAAGAGGAGGGCAACGCTCTTCCAGGAGGGCCAGATCAGGGAAGCGGTTGTTCCATTCCTTCCATCGAGGATGACTAACCACTTCTGCAGAGGGGCCTGCACTCAAAAGCACCTCAGATGATACTTTCTGGACTTTATGCAAAAACTGCAATTGAGCGTCTGGATTTCGGTCATTGCACTCCAGGAAAAATGAACGCTTCCCTGTCAGCCTGTGTATTCCCAGGGGCAATTTAACGAGATTCCCGAACCCTTTGCCTGTAAAGCTGTCTTGTTTCGGGAAAATTTCAAAACCGAAAACCGTCAGGTCTTTTTCCAAAGGCTTGACCATGCATTTTAAAAACTTTCTGGCATCGCGCGCAGATGCAGGAGATTCGAAAAAAAACCAGAAATGATACCCCTTCCCGCCACTGAACTCGATGAGCGGCTTGGAATTTGATTCAGCGGCCGCCTCCCTTATACGGCTGGCCGCGTAAGTGGCTTCCCGGTTTACCAGGTGTTTTTCCTCTTTGGACATGCCTCCTGCCCTGAGCTTAGGGATAAGGTCAAGATCAATGGCCGAAACCAAAACGGTGGCATCCTCTTTCATCAAGTAAATTCCATAGGTCTTTCGACCACGCAGGTGATCCTCCACGTCCGATGGTTCCATTGGTCGCCTTACAGGTACGTAACCACTTTTACCCTCTCCCTTGTCGGCCCACTGGCGTGCGAAACAGTCCTCTCGCCCCGAGAAATATTCCATAAAAGCCGAAATGCCCTGGCTGCGTATGCGCAATCGCTCCAGAGGGGCTTCAGCCTTTTCTATATCCTCCTCCAACACATTTACAGAACGCGGCCCACACTTATCCTTGAGTTTCCGATAAGATGCATCGTCCAATATCGACTGCGCCGAAGCGAGATACTTTGCCAAAGATTCCCGGCGGTCGAGAATCGCCAACAGTTCCACCAGTTCCATCCAGGCTGCCAGGTTGGAGCCATTCTCCTTCACTGTTCGTCCCAATACATCTAGCGCGATATCCACCCCACCGGCCATTTGAGCCAACCGTGCCCATTTAATTCGCTTCTCAGGGTCAAGGGGGCTCCAAAGCCCTTCATCACCCAGCACTTTAAGGCAAGTCCCGAAATTGGAGGATTCCAGAACTTCCTTCTCCAGCTGCTTTAACAAAAGTGAATGATCGACTTCTCCCCGGGTGTTCCTGATTTCCAATGAGAGTGGATTTTCCATCAGCCCACCTCCTAATCCATCCGTCAAACGGCTGGGTTACCTCAGTTTAATCGCCATATTTTCATCCCCATGGCAGGTAAATTCCTGTTCAAGTATGCAGGGAGCCCTCCTTTCTGCCAAAAGATCCATGCACCGGGCCGGGGCGCAAGGCTTTCATTAACTTATCAAGCTTTGGAAAAGATGAATCGATTTCTTTCAGCTCCAGTGCAATTGCAAGGGCCTCATCGTTTTTTCCCAGCCTGTAGAGAGAGGCAGCCTGAAGGAACAGGCCTTCTGCCGAACGGGTTTCCCATCTTTGTTTCAGGAAAATATCCGCCTCCTTCCCCCAAGCGGCTGACTTTTCATGCTTTCCCAATACATAATCGATTTTTGCAAGTTTCAAGAGCGCCTTGTGGCGCGACCGCTTATCCTTTTCAGCACACTGCATGAGCACCTTTCTTGCCTCTGCGTATCTTCCGGAGCTGCATAGCACATCCGCTTCTGTCCACCTAAAATAGGGCCTTCGCTTATTTTCCGGCACCTTCTCAATAATTTCCTCTGCCTTGTCGCTGACTTTTAAAGCCAGGTATACACGGGCCAGCAATTCACAGACAAAATCCCTGGGGCCCCCACATTGAATTGCAAACATAAGAGCATCTTTTGCTTCCTTGAATTTATTTAAATG
>CAYXDR010000104.1:3372-8903 GCA_964463515.1 uncultured Desulfobacteraceae bacterium
AAGAGCAAAATATTTGAATTCCAAATTTATGTAATTTTTATCTTCATCTTCTGTTAGACAGCGACGAAGAAAAGTAAGGGCTGAAGATGCCCTTCCGGCTGCAAGCATGGCCCCGGCTCCTTGATATAGCGCCTTGATAAAATTTTTTCGCTCCTGGTGCCGCGCTTTTTGAGCAGGCTCATCGAGTGCATCCCAGTTCCTCACAGCCCGTTCGAACAAAGGAACGGCATCCTTCGGCTTTTGCTCGATATTTTTCAGCAGAGCGCCTTCCCGGTAAAAGTTAGTTACACCCTCCGGCCTGATTTGCTGGGCTCTTCTGAAATGGGTGTGGGCAAGAGCGATCCTTTCTGCGCGGGATTTCCCGCTCAGGAATCTTTCATTGTTGGAGGCAGACATCAGAGAGTCGTATGCAGTATAGCCGAGGGAGCTATGGTACAAAAAGTTATCCGGCTGGGCAGCGATGCACATTTCAAGCTCCCTGACAGCATCATCATGGCGCTTGACCCGACCCAGTGCGAACGCAACACCGGCCCGAACATCCGGATCCATGCCATGTTCTACAAGCTCTGGATTTTTTTCCTCGACTGGAAAGAACAAGGCGATGATTTCCTCCCATTTGTTTTCCGATGAAAGAGCACTTATCTCGCCGAGCACGCGAGTGAGCTCACGACGCGCAGCATCTGAATTTACCGGCACAAGGTCGTAAGCATTCAAAAATTCATCTGTTTCCGAAGGCCTTGCCTCTTCCAGGTCATGAAAAACCGTATTTTCCATTCTCTTTTCCATAAGCCACCTCCCTGACCGGTTGTATCCAATAAATTTTTTTCAAACGATCTGATAAGCTGATACGGCTCAGGCTGGAAAATTTTCAAAGAAAAGAGATGCAAGGTGCCTACAGGGAAAGGCCATTCTGTTATTTATGGAAGAATAACGATAAAATTCGATAAGTTCTCACACATCAACTGTTTGCAAGTGCCTCATCCACTTGCTCTATTATTTTAGACAATGAATTCTTTAACTTTCTGGGTGATGTAGGATCTTTCCTATATCCCGCATGATTTAAATCATTTCTCAAGTTGGTTAAATTTTTATAGAATTTTACCAGTTCTTTTCTATCTTCTATTAAAGCAGTTACAATTTTGATTGTGGCCTCCTGAGAAGGCGCTGCATTCAAATATCGACATCGTTCAAAGAGGCGTCGATTTCATTTAAAGCCCAGGAAACCACGGTTTCCTGCAAAATGGTGTAGCCCTGCTGCAATAAGTTATGTTCGAGGCACCAACGGGCGCATTCGATTCCGTCTTTAATATCATTTTTACCGAAAGGGCTCATGTGTTCTTTCAAACGGTCGAAGACAGGCTTGAAAGGTGCAATCAAGTCCTCATTCTCATAACTGTCGATCGCCGCTTTGATATTTTTCAAAATTCCTGGCAGGCTGGGACCCCGGCAGCAATTAACAGCATCGGTAAATTCAGTCACTTCCTTTGCAATCCATTTCAGCGCTGCAGCGTCGGAATGCCGACCATGTGTTGCCTTCAGGTGAATTCTGGCAGCCTCATCGGCGACCGTCCCAAGGAACCCTCCGTCGCCGGTGGCCAGGAACCTGTCCACAGCAAGGGACCAGCGCATTAGGGTGTCGAAAGAGGTGAGGTCGAATATGGGAGCGCGGCGGTCTTCCTGCCGCATTTCTTTAACGATAGGAAGAGGGCCGATGGCTTCAAAGGCCCCGTAAAAGATGCCTCCCAGTGTAACCTTTTTCATGGAGCGCGCGTAGTTGACGGCCGCAAATGCCAGGATGGGAAGAGATCTGAATGAATGGGTGACATCCAAAAAAAGTTCATCGCCGGTATTAAGCTTGTTATACATCGTTTCAAATATTTCCCATATTTCATGTTCGCTTCGGCCTTCTGGAATGAAAATCCGCTCAACAGAAGGTGATAATTCAAGATTTTCCAGGCACTTCTTCAGTCCTCTCCGCCCGGATTTTATACCATTTCTAGCAGGATGGCCGTCATCCTCCCAGTTCCTTTTGCATGCATCCTCGGTAGTGAAAACCAGGATGCGGTCATTGGGCCTCCATCCTGAAAATAAAATTTTTGCAAGCGCCTCCTGAACGAACCTGACACCGCGCACTTCCTTTTCCCCGAGAAAATAGGTGCATGGAATGTAATCGTTTGTACCGAGGATAGAAATAAATACCTTTGCCATATTTTACCCTCCATATTTCCTGAACATGCAATGTTCGAAGCGGTGGAGCATCCTGATGGAGCCGTCCGCTTGAGCCTGTTCTTCAGCGTGCCTGTGGGTGGTCGAATAGACCGGTATCAGGCCTTGTTTGAATGCGAACCGAACCGCGAGATATGTGGCTCCGAAATCACCCTGGATCAACACATAATCTCCAGGCTGCGCCGACATCTCAAGCCAAGTTTTGAGCGGCTCGAGATAACCGCAAAGGCATTCAAGGTCAGGGGGTATATTCGCCCATATGATCTTCAAATCATATGGCATTTCTATGATATGTCCGACTCCGAGGCTATTTTTCGCATCGCTTGCCTGCGGCTCTGTGATCGTGTGATTGAAAAGCAGAAACATAGCCCTTTGATTCATTTATTCCCTCCAGCAAACTGCACAGCACTAAAAACCCTGATCAAAACTGATGGCCTCGTAAAAGTTCCCAAGTCGTCATCCCGGCGTAGGCCGGAATTCATAAGTCGTTGGAATCACTGGACCCCGGCCTGCGTCGGGGTGACGATGGAGGGGATATCCTAACTTTTTACGACCTCATCAAAACTATCCATCCAGGACAAGCTGCATCGCAAGACGGGACCATAGCTCAAGTTCCAGCCGGTCGATTTTTTCAGCCTGAACCCACTGGAAACAACCAAGCTCATCACCAGGCAAAATATGCTGGTGCTCATCCAAAACAATTTTGAAAACAAGCCCCAAGTGAACATTACCCACTTCTGTTATTTCTTCATTGATAACTCCAAGAAAACGGCAAACAAAACCGGCAGATGTAATGCCCAATTCTTCAAAAAGCTCCCTGTTCACGCAGTTCTGAACCGCTTCCCATCCATTGCCGCCGGAGCTGCCCCGGTCCCCCTCGTTGATATGCCCCCCGATTCCAACAGACCACAGGCCATGCAGCCGCTCTTCGCTGCCCCTGCGCCTATAACATGCAATGGCCCCGGTGCCTGATTTCTTCACGACCACGTAAGGAATAAGCTGCTTTAAAGAGACATCATATTCCGCGTCGCAGCGGGATATCCATAGGCCCTCCGCGTCTTCGACACAATGCCTGAAACCACTCCACGAAAGAGGCTCACATACGGATTGCGCAAGCCAGTTTTTCGGAATAACTTCGCGTGCAAGGCACAAAACTTCTTCACACTTGGATTCACACACTCGGGATTCCTCCTTCCTGCAACATTTGGATTATTTCCCGTTCGGCATCCCGGATAAGCCGATGGCGCACCTCTCTTTCGGCAAAGGAGGCTTTGAAGCCGTTGCGTACCAGGATAAGGACTTCCCACAGGCTCAAGCCGCCGGGACTCAACCGTGCCGCCCTGTGAAGTTCGTTTGTGGCATTTGTGCGAGATATTCCAGGATTGTCCGTTCCGACGCAAACCCTCAGACCGTAATCAAGGTATTTTTTGAGAGGATACACCGTCAGATCCTTTGTTTTCGGAAGGTAGTTGTCTCTGAAACCGACTATCTGTACATTGCTTGAGGGGCACATCTCGATGGCGATTCCCCTGTCCTTGAAGCGGTCCATCAGGCGCGGGTTTTGTCCCAGCGTCAAACCGTGCCCGATTCTTTCCGCGCTCAGGTGGTAAGCTGCCTGCCAAATGCTTTCAACTCGTTCAGTTTCGCCGGCATGAATTGTCAGATGTAAACATCGCTCCATGAGGGGAAGAAGATATCCACGTAACTCTGAAGCGCTTCGGGAACGTTCGCGGCCAGCGACATCGAAGCCCCTAAGGGATGTAAAATCCTTCTGTTCGTCCAGCATTTCCGATGCGAGATTCACGTGTTCGGCTACTTCCCTCATATCTCCATGCCTGCTGGCGATAAACAAAAGGCCATGCTGCAATTTCTCGATGCCGGTGAACATTTCCGCCACAACCCCTGCTACTTCCAGCCGCGACATTTCTCCCTTGGTGTATTTTACCGGAGAACATCTGGTCTCCAGATAGCGAACGTTATGTTCCACTGAATTGCGAATAAGGATTCGGGAGACCGCCTGCAGGCTTTCCCTGCTCTGGAGCAATCCTGATCCTTGCAGGTCGCCAAGCCGCTCGTAAGCATTGAATCCGACACCGACGAAGGCCGTCTCCCTTTGAAATTCCTTGAAAAGCAAACGGTCCAGAGCTTCAGGGTCATCGCGGAAAAGCAGGAGAAAAGCTGCAATACATAAGGGTTCGGGCACTGAAGGAATCTGTTTGCGTAATGCTTTGAAGTCTGCTGGGAATTCACCGCGATCAAGGTTTTGTTGCTGGTTTTTCAACCAAGGGCCAAGCATTTTTTCGTGACGTTCAACGGCCGCTGAGTTTGCCTCTGCGATTTCCACCATCTCGGCGGCATCGGCTATTCCACCCAGATGGCAGTGAAGCTCCGCCTTTGGAAGTCTCCTGAGCCATTCGATTTCGAGCTCTTTTCTTTGAGGGTCGATCCCAATATGAATGCCTTTGAGTTTCCTTATCAAATCGGGAGACATGCCGTAAAGCGCCATGAACCCAGGCGCCTTTTCCTCGGCGCTTATCTTTGCCGAGTAATTGCACAGGAGAAAAGAGGAGCGGGAAAGCCGCGCCTCGATCTCCTGGCTGAGGGGGTCTTCCTCCAGAGGGAAGTCCACGACCATATCGCAAACTTCAGGTACCGGGAAATTACATGATCTGATGGCCACAGAAGACTCCTCCGAGATCTCGACAACCGGATCCCGCCTGGAACGCCCCACCACCAGCGGTGTGATGTGATCCTCAATATCGGGGAGAAAGGGCGACACGAAATCTTCTGGCGTGAACTTCTCCGTTTCCCCCAACGGGTTCGCATTCTGTATGACGTGCAGCAATCCTCCGCTGCCGAACACGAATGCGGCCCTCTGCAGATCGGAACTCATGGTTTTCCGCCCACCGGCAAGTGAGTGGTAGCACTTTCCGTCTCCTGCCGCCTCCGAAGCCGCCAGGCAGAGCCGCATGATGGCCTCCCCCATGGTTCGGCAGTCTTTTGCCGAGGAAAGGTCCTCAAGCCTCGTTACCCTCCATATCTTCAGTAAAGGGCAATGGGGTTTTTCGGAAAGCAACTCGTACCATTTCTTGAGCATCAAGAGATTGTCTCTGGCGTGTTTTCCTGAGGTGGTTACCACCCACACTTCAGAGACAGGCCGAATTTCATTATTATTACGACTTGCTATAATATTTCTCGAATATGGATGGTGACGGTAGAGATCCACCAGCCCCGGATTCGTGAAGCCTATCACCTCCGGAATAAGCGCCCATGTGCCAAGGGTGGCAACAAGAATGTCAGGCATT
>CAYXDR010000105.1:0-8898 GCA_964463515.1 uncultured Desulfobacteraceae bacterium
TGAGATGCGCTCGCGCAATTGAAGCTTTGGGGCATGGCTCCATCAGCCGTGCCCTCTTGGCGTTCTTGGCGTCTTGGCGGTTCAAACAAAAAGATAAACCACGAAGGGCACGAAGGACGACCAGGAAAAGGAAGGTTGTTATCGAAATCGGTATCGAAGCTTGACAGGGAAACCATTTCGACCCCGGCGGCGGCACCCGAAGACGGGGTGCCGCAACGGACGGGGCACTTGCAGGAGACATTCGAGCAATGGGGATCAAAGTACTGGTTACTGAAGATTTCGAGCATATGAGCGATGTTGCAGCCGGCTTGGTTAAGGACCATGTTATTCGGACACTGGAACTCAAGGAAAAATATGTCCTCGGTCTTGCCACCGGTGCTTCCCCCACCGGAGTCTACAAGAGACTTGCTGATTCGGCCAATGCAGGGGAATTCGACGCAGCCAGGATTCAAAGCTTCAACCTGGATGAATATGTCGGGCTTCCCGGCGAAAACGCGCAGCAGCGGGTTATGCACCCTGAAAGCTATTGTTTTTTCATGGTACGGGAATTTTTCGGGCTTTTGAAACGGGGCTTTTCACAGACCAGCCTGCCATGCGGCTCGATGATAGACCAGAAGGTTCTGGTCCGGGAACTCGAAGAACACCGGCAGGACTGGACATGGCAAGGAACGGATGCGGGAAAGGCCGTTTCGATCAAGGAAAACGCTTCATCCGGTTATCTTTCATGGATCAGGAGCGAAATTCTGGGCGGTTACGAACGCAGAATTCAAAACGCCGGGGGAATAGATCTTCAGCTGATCGGTGTAGGGGGCCGGGGACACGTGGGTTTTCACGAGTCGGGGATACCCTTTGACACGGGAGGAGTTCTGCTGGTCAAACTCGATGAAAACACCATAGAAAACGCCGTGACCGACGGGCATTTCATCTCCAGGGACCAATCCCCGAGCTATGCCGTCAGCATGGGGGCGGAGCTTATTTACCGTGCAGGCACTGTGGTGCTCCTGGCCAGCGGGGAAAGGAAACGCAGCCCTGTTGCCCTGTCCCTGCTCGAAAACCCCACCGACGACATACCCATTTCATACAGTCAAATTTACGGAGAAAACGGGGGAGACATGATTTATATCCTGGACCGGAGCGCGGCCCGGGATCTCGAGGCCGGCAGAGACAGACTGAAAAAGAAACACATAAAAATCCAAAATATCCCGAAATCTTAACGCAAAGGCGGCATACCGTGAAAAAAGACATCCAGTGCATTAATTTCGACCTGGATTCCGTTCTTTACATCCCTTCCGATTTTCTCGAATCCACGCTGCTCATGTCCGTAAAAGCGATGCTGCAGACCGGCCTCAACGCGGAGCTCCGAGAAGCCATCGAAAAATTGAAGGAAGTCCGTTCCCTGGATTCCAATGCCAAGGATCATTTCGATAAGCTGTGCCTGTTTTTCAATAAAAAATACGACCCCTTGATTATCGCTGCGGGTATCGAAAAATACTGGGAGTGCAAGATCGGTAACATGACAAGCGCACCGGAAACGATGTTTGCCTTAAGCACCCTGTATCCAAGATATCCGCTGGCCATCATCTCCAACGGGCCCGCATTGAAGCAGGCAGGAAAAATCGTACGGCTCGGGCTTGCACATTTCTTTTCCACCTACAACAATAAATTACAACTCAAACGGCATCATTTCTATGCAACATCGGAAAAAACCCGGGTCAAGCCTTTCCCCTACCTCTGGCTGCAGTCCAAAAAAGACATCGGATATGAGTTTTCTTCCGCTGTAATGGTCGGAGACCGTTACTGGGAGGATATTTTCGGCGCCAAAAGGCTCGGAATGATCACGGTCAAGGTGAACAGGGGGCCCCATGCCGGCGAAAGCATCGAAGAGGCCTTCGACAAGGCGATTCTAAACCAGGAAATGAAGAACTACTTCCTGAAAGAACACTCCCGCAGGAACATCCTTTCCTTGATGAAGCCCGATTATACGATAAACAGCCTCCAGGAACTGGTTAAGCTGCTGGAAATTGTCTGAAAAACCATGGCTATACCTAAAACATCAAAACAAATTCAATCAAAACGAAAACAAACAATATCAGCCCCACCACTACTTCAACCATTGGGCTGTATTTGTACGCCTCGTGGCGGTGCCCCGTGACAGGGTTAAGCCATTTCATGGGGTTGCGGAAGGCCTCCCTGAGGCGTGCCACCACGCCGAATGCAGCCGCCTCCACCCAATCGAAAACGCGGCTTACATAGGTGACGAACACTTTGCGGAAAAAAGGCGCCGGCCTTCTGTATAACCAATCCACGTCGAGAGCCAGTATCAATTCACTGTGGAATTTATGGCAGAAGACCCAAAAACCCAGAAACGTCATGAGGCTTACCTGGGTCACTTCAACAAAATGGTATACATTGAAGGGGTTGTATTCGACGGGATATGGCAGGTACCTGTAAAGCGCCCCCGGCACAAGGCCGTAGAATATGCACAGGAAAGCCGCCATCCCCATTCCGAGATACATGTTTCGAGGCAGCCGTTTGAGCACCGTCAGGTTATGTTCCTTGTCGAACCATGTCATATACGGCAGCTTGAGACCGACACTGAGGAAAGTGCCCACGGAAGCAATCATCAGCATAAACATGGCAGCCTCGTTGTGAGCCTTGCCTGCTGCTGCTATTGTCATGGATTTACTGATAAAACCGTTGAAAAGCGGGATGCCGGAAATCGAAAATGCCCCTATCATATACAAAATCATGACCCACCGCATCCTCGCTGCCAGCCCTCCCAGATACGCAGTCTTCGTGGTTCCGGTCTTGTAGAGCACTGCTCCCGTGCCCATGAACAGCAGGGCCTTGTAGAGGATATGGCTGTAGGCATGGGCCGCAGCCCCGTTCACGGCCATTTCCGTCCCGATGCCTGCCCCGGCCACCATAAAGCCCACCTGGCTTATGATATGGTAGGCCAATATCTCCCTAATGTCCTTACAGACGACCGCGTAGAGCACCCCGTACAGGGCCATGGCGCAGCCGAACCAGGTCAGGACCTCCCAGCCGGGAAATACCCTTAGAAGAACATAGACCGCAGACTTGGTCGTAAACGCGCTCATAAAGACTGCGCCCGTGACCGTGGCTTTCGGGTAGGCATCAGGCAGCCATGCGTGTAGCGGTACGACCGCGGCGTTAACAGCCACCCCTAGCAGCATCAAGACGGAGGCCGGGTTCCAGCCGGGATCGAGGGAAACAACCTGCAGAGAACCGGTCGCGGAATAATGCACCAGGATGCCGCTGAATAAAATCCCGCCTCCTACTACATGATATATCAAATAGCGCATCCCCGCCTTGTCTGACTGGGAAGTCCGGTTCGCCCATACAAGCCACGTGGAGCTGACCGCCATCAACTCCCAGAACACGAGAAGGGAAAAGAAATCTCCCGCAAACGCCACGCCCAATGCCCCTCCTGCATATACCAGGGCGGCTACCTGCTGTGTGAGGTCTTTCACATGGAGCGCGTACACCCCGCCGATGAACGCCGTTGCGGCGAATATTATTCCGAACAGCCGGCTCAGCCTGTCCACGGCCATGGGCTGCAGATCCATTCCCGCCACACAAGCGGCTACGTGCCGGCCTTCCGGGACCGCGAAAACCACCGCGAGGGCAACCGCAGGAAAAGCCAAGAAAAACCACGGGCGAACCCTCTCCGGGACCGCCGGCAGCAAAAGACCTCCTATTATAACGATTAACCCCGGTATGGTAAAAAAATCAGCGGTCATAATAATCCAGATCTCGATTTAGAAAATGAGTTCCGACGAATTTCGCCACGAATATGATCGCCACGCAGCAACAGAAGCCGAATATTCCGTAAAAGGCCGGAACAGCATTCCACCAGTGCCCTCCCACCCCGGCAAGCACGGTGAATTCAAGCACCAGCGAAACCAGAAACAATGCCCAGAATATATACCAAAGGATCCTGTTCATGGTGCAACTCCTTGGAAGATGGAAGCCGAAACCACGGCCGCAAGGTCAAAAAGCCCGAAGAACAGATTGGGGAAAACCCCCAGCACAACAGACAGTAAAGCAGTTATCATTATCGGTACAACCATAAACGGAGAAGCTTCGCCGTGCCCTGAAAGCCCCTGCCCTCGCCGGAAATAAGCGCGGTGCACGATGGGGAAAAAATAACCTGCATTCAACGCCCCGCTTACGACCAGGATGACCACGGGAATAACCATATCCCCTTCGATCGAGCCCATGGCCAGGTACCATTTGCTGAGAAACCCATTGATCGGGGGGATTCCAGCTAGACCCATCGATGCTATCGTGAAAGAGGCCATGGTGAAAGGCATCACCTTTGCGATTCCGTCAAGTTCGCTTATGTCTTGTCTGTGCAGGTTGACGTAAATTGCGCCCGCACAGAAAAAAAGCGTGATCTTCATGGTGGCGTGGGCGGCTATATGCATCACCCCGCCGGCCATTCCAAGCGGTGTTAACAAGGCGGCCCCGAGAACCACATAAGACAGGTGCCCCACCGTGGAATAGGCAAGCCGGCGTTTCAAATTGTCCTGGCTGAACGCCATCAGCGAAGCCAGGATGATGGTCGCCCCGGACACGGTGATGAGTATATCGTTCAGCCCGAAGTCGGCCATAACCCCGGTGCCGAAAACATAACCAACCACGCGTATCATTCCGAACACGCCTGATTTGACCACGGCCACCGCGTGCAGCAGGGCGCTGACCGGTGTCGGTGCGGCCATGGCCGACGGAAGCCAGGAGTGGATGGGCATCAAGGCGGATTTTACACCGACCCCTCCTAAAAACAGCAAAAAAACCCATACCACCATATCTGCAGGAAACTTTGAACCGCCGAGGATGCCTCCCGCCCTGAAATCGATTCCGCCCGTATAGTTGTAGACGATGGCGGTTGCCGCTATCAACAGAAGGCCTGCTGTCAGAGTATAGACCAGGTACTGCCTGCCGGCCCCGATGGCTTCCTTGTTTTCCTTGTGGATTACAAGGGGATAGGTAGCCAGCATCAATATTTCGTAAAACACTATGAAGGTCAGGAGGTTACCGGCAAAGGCTATCCCCATTGTTGCAGACAGGCACACTGCGAAGCATGAAAAATACCGGGTCTGCTTTTTTTCGGGGGCCCCGCGCACATAGCCGATGGAATAGAAGGAAGTCAATATCCACAGGCCGGAAGCAATAACTGCGAAATACACTCCGAAGGGATCGGCCCTCAGAAGCAGCGGCAAACCAGGTGAAATTTCAAAGATCCGCGCCTCGACCGTTATCCCCCGGGCTGCAAAAGGCAGAAGAGAAAGTACAAGGAAAAACTTGAGAAAAGCAGCCAGTAGAGTCCACAATTCCCTGATATTCGGCCTGTCCCTGCTTACAATGATCAACGGGACCGCGGCCAGGGAAACCAGCACTGGAAATAACGGTGCGTAGGATTCAACCATTATAGACGCCTTGTTTCAGTCTTTATAAATCATCCTGGAAACATTTCCATAATATACGCAACAATAGCCATGTTCATTATACCTATAACGATTATGCCCGCCGCCAGGATAACGGTCGGCACCAACATCAAAGGCTTTACTTCGCGATTCATGACCCCGCCGTCTTCTCCGGCCTGGCCTTCCTTGTCCGGATTTTTCATGTAGACCTTTTCGAGAACCCGAAAAAAATAAACCGCGTTCAAGAGAGAACTCATCAAGATGACTCCCAAAAACAACCAGTTTTGATTTTCAATCGTGCCCAGCACCAGGTACCACTTGCTGAAAAACCCGGCCATGGGAGGCAGGCCTACCATGGACACGGCAGCTACAGCGAAGCATGCCATCGTCCAGGGATACTTTCTGCGGTACGTATCGTTGAACAGCCTGATATTGGAATGGCCCTCCCGGAAACGGAGGTTTCCGGCGACAAGAAAAAGGCAGGCCTTCATTGCGGCATGGTTCAAGACATGAAGGACCGCACCGATGAAACCTGCCGGGTTGGCCAGGCTCAGGCCCATGATTATATACCCGATCTGGGAGACGCTGCTGTAGGCCAGCATCCTTTTGAGCTCAGACTGGGCGATGGCCATGATGGATCCATAAATTATCCCCATAGCGGCCAGAGTTCCAATAACAGCCGATACCTTGAACACCGCATCCATCGATTCGAATCCGAAAAGGTAAAGAAGAACCCTGATCAATATATAGGCGCCGACCTTGGTCCCGGTTGGAGCGATCAACGCGCTCGAGGTTGAGGAAGCAAAGGTGTATGCGTCCGGCAGCCAGCCGTGCATAGGGAAAAGTGCGGCCTTGATACCGATTCCCACGGTCATCAGGATCAGCCCGGTAAGCACCGGCGGGCTGCCGGCGAAACGGGGGAGCATGGCCGCCATATCGATGATGTTCAGGGTGCCGGTGGAAATGTAGAGAAATCCAAGCCCCAGCAGATACATGGACCCACCGATTGTTCCTACCACCAGGTAGCGGAAGGCGGCGAAAGGTGCATGCCGGTTGCCGATCGCGATCAACCCGTAACTTGAAAGGGATGAAATTTCCAAAAAGACATACAAGTTGAAAAGGTCGCCGGTGCTCACGATCCCGTTGAATCCCAGCATCAGAAGCATGGCCACGCTGTAGAAAGGCATTCGCTTGCCCCGGAATTCACGGGCCGCAAGAGGTCTGGAATGCATCAGTACAAGGAAGGCGACTGAATTGATTACAAGCAGAAAAAACGCTGAAAGGCCGTCGTAGACAAATTCTATCCCGATGGGAGGGGCCCAGCCCCCGAATGTGTGATGAATCGCTCCTCCCCTTACATATGTTACAAAACCGTAAAGGGACAGGGCCGCGGCCAGGCCGGAGCCCGTTACGGCCATGGGATGGCTGAGCTTCCTTTTCCACAGCCCGGCTAAAGGAATCAGGACGGCAAAGGCAAGGTATGTAAACGGTATCAATACCGGCAGATGGTAGTCCGTCATTCGATCATGTCCAAAATCTCTTGTTCGTCAAGGCTCTGGTACCGGTTGAAAATCGCCATCAGAAGCGCGAAAGCGACACCCAGGGTGGCCACCCCCACGACAATGGCGGTCAGCATGAGCGTATGAGGCAGAGGGTTCAGATAGTTGGACGCATCCGCCACAGGTCTCGAGGGATCATATATCGGGACCGTTGCATCCCATTTGGCTGCAATCGATACAAAAAAAATTATTATGGAGGATTGAAGAATGGTAAGTCCGATGGTTTTCTTAACGAGGTTTTTCTTCATTAAAACCCCGTAAAGCCCCACACAAAGAAGCAACATGGTTAACCAATATGAATAATGGCCTAAAAAGAAATCAAACAAAGTCTTCACCTTTTGCCATATTATCAAAAATCATTATTATTATAGACATAACAGCCAGCCCGACCCCGATTTCGATGGTTAAAATACCATAATATCTCAAAAGTACGGGCTTCACCGCGGAAAGAGGTATATTACCGTAGTCAAGGAAATAACCTCCGGCCGCAAGGGCGGCGATGCCGGTTGCAAAATAGATCACCACCCCCACGGCCGCCAGCGGCGTAGTGATGAACTCCTTGATCTGGCGCCTGGCGACCAGGCGGCCGCCCGCCACGCGAACCAGCAGCACCGAGGCAGCCAGCAGCGTGCCTCCTTGGAAGCCTCCTCCGGGAGAATAGTGGCCGTGAAAAATAACATAAAGGCCGAACATCATTATATAAGGGCTCAGAAAACGAGCCCCAAGCAGGACGATCAAACTGTCATACTGACTTCTCATCGGCGGCGGTTCCTCCGAAGAATCAGCACGGTTATGAGACCGGCGGAATAAATGACCACCTGCTCGCCGAGCGTGTCTACGCCGCGGTAGTCGGCGAGCACAACGGTCACCATGTTGGGTGTTTTGGCATCCTCGTAAGCTTTGCGGATATAGTAGTTTCCGGCCACGGGTGTTCCGGTTATGCTGGTTTCCCGGTGCATGAGGTTGTCAGGATCGCCCCGGTAAGGTAAATCCATGGTACCGTAGGCCAACACCGAAAAGAACAAGACCAATATTGTTATTTTTACTATTTTCAATCTTTAGCCTTACTTGTGGTTCTATAGATTGCAACAATAAACAATATTCCAGTAACCCCTGCTCCCACCACAGCCTCGGTGAAGCCCACATCTATCGCCCCCATCGAGATGAACAGGAGGGCCGCCGAAAAACTGAAAACCGTGAGCATCACCACGGCGACCAGAAGGTCCTCCACCTCCAGGGCGATGACGGCGAGCACGATGAGGAAAACATAAATGATCAGTTCGAGTTCCCAGTTCATTCGGCTTCTCCCTGCTTCCGACCGGTCAAAAGCGGCTTTACTCCTTTTATAAAGGCGGCGCGCGACAAAGCGTGGGACCCTATGGGATTTGAAAGGGCTACAAACAATACGATCAAAAGAAGCTTCAGGCTGCTCTGCGTGAAACCTTCATAGACAATCAGTCCCAGCATCACCGAAAAAATCCCGAGGGCGTCGGACATGCTTACTGCGTGGGTCCTCGAATAAAAGTCGGGCAGCCTCAGGATGCCGATGCTGCCCACCAGCATGAAGAATATCCCCATACAAATAAGAATAACACTCAGAGCATTCTGCAATACGGTCATTCGCTGTCCGATCTCCGTGAGGTCAAGTATTTCGCTACTGCCAGGATCCCGATAAATCCCAGGACTGCGTAAGCCAGCGTTATGTCGATGAACATGTCGATTCTGCCGAACAGGAAGCCTATCAGGCAGATAAGAACCATCGTTTTGGTGGCGATAGCATTTGCCCCTACGAACCGGTCGTATACTGTCGGGCCCTTGACCACCCTGATCAATGGCCATGATCGAGGCGCTCCGCGCCTTCCGCGGCCTGCCGCACCGCTGCGAGGTCG
>CAYXDR010000106.1:0-5962 GCA_964463515.1 uncultured Desulfobacteraceae bacterium
ATCTATCTTGATTTGCAGTTGCTCCATTATCCGGTTGGGCTGCGGCCCCACATACCCTGCAGCTATCAACACCAAGTCCGCTTCAACCTCGAATTCGCTTTCCGGAATATCCAAAGGCCGCATTGGAAGGCCCTCTTCCGAGACCTCCCACGTGACCCTGCGGCAGAGGACTTTTTCGACCGCATGCGCCGCTCCGCGGAATTCTACCGGGCTTACCTCCCACAACCGTCGCCCTCCTTCTTCGTGAGCGTGGCTGGAACGTAGGATCCATGGCCACAGGGGCCACGGAGTTCCTGGCGGCCGGGATTCAGGCCCTTTAGGCAGAATCTCCATCTGCACGACCGACCGGGCCCCCTGCCTGATAGCGGTGCCAAGACAGTCCGAGCCTGTGTCTCCCCCTCCTACAACCACCACCTTTTTCCCCGCTGCGGTTATGCCGGTGGAAAGATCGTGCATCTCCCCGGAAATCCGCATATTCTGTTCCCGCAGGTAATCCATGGCGAAGTGAACGCCGGAAAGCCCCCTGCCGGGTATGGAAAGATCCCTCGGCTTCCGGGCACCGCAAGCGAAGCAAACTGCATCGAACCTGCTCGAAAGAAATCTGTATGACAAATCGTCGCCGACATGGACCCCGGTTTCGAACAGCACTCCTTCCGCCTGCATCAACTTGATACGCCTGTCCACGACCCACTTTTCGAGCTTGAAATCCGGGATCCCATACCGAAGGATGCCCCCCGGCCGCTTCCCTTCATCGAACACCGTCACCCTGACCCCGGACCTGTTGAGTGTGTCGGCTGCGGCAAGTCCGGCCGGCCCGGCCCCAACCACCGCCACCCGACCGTAGCGTCGGTTGTCCGGGGGCGACGGGAGTATGAAACCGCTTTCGAAACCCCGCTCAACCACCGCCAGCTCGATTTGCCGGATCGTCACCGGATCGGCGTTTATACCTGCCACACAAGCCGCTTCACAGGGAGCAGGGCAGACACGGCCGGTGAACTCGGGAAAATTGTTTGTGCTCTGGAGCACGAAAAGAGCTTCCCGCCACTTACCCGCGAAGGCCCACCCGTTCACCTCCGGAATCACATTGGCAAGAGGACAGCCGAACGCATGGCAGAAAGGCGTTCCGCAGTCCATACAGCGCCCGGCCTGGCTGATCACATCCGTATAATTCCAAAGAGGCTCGACCTCAAGATAATCATACAATCTTTCGGAAACAGGCCGGTAAAATTTTTGTTTCCTGGCCACATCCAGAAACGACTTCGACTCCCAGCTCATCAGCAAAACCCCGCTCAACCCCGATCCAGCTCGGTCCTCTCGGTGGCTTCATCTTCCTTGCTCATTTTTCCGAGGACCCTCCGGTATTCCATTGGAAAAACCTTTACAAAAAAAGGAAGGCATGCTTCCCATTGATCGAGTATGGCGGCCGCCCTCCGGCTCCCTGTGTAAAGAAGCTGCCGCTCGATCAAACCCCTTAGTTCTTCTATGTCGGTCTTTTCGGTGACCAGCTCCAGGTCCACCATATCGAGGTTGCACCTGGAATCGAACAACCGGTCGGAATCGTACACATACGCTATACCGCCGCTCATGCCGGCCGCGAAGTTTATGCCGGTCCGCCCCAGGACTACGACCCTGCCTCCGGTCATATACTCACATCCATGGTCACCCACGCCTTCCACCACAGCCAGAGCGCCGCTGTTCCGTATGGCGAAACGCTCCCCGGCCTTTCCGTGAAAATAGGCTTCTCCGCCTGTGGCCCCGTAAAGGATTACGTTACCGGCGATGCTGTTTTCCGACGGGTCATACCCGGCGCTCCGGTAAGGTTTGACAACTAGCTTCCCCCCGGAAAGCCCTTTGCCTGCATAATCATTGGTCTCTCCTTCCAGGATCAAGGTCAAACCCTTCGCGCAGAAAGCACCGAAGCTCTGCCCCGCAGATCCTTTGAAGGTGCATGTTATCGTGTCATCCGGAAGTCCCGCCCCTCCAAAGCGCTTGGCGATTTGGCCGGAAAGCATTGCACCGGTGGATCTGTTCACATTTCGGATTGGAAATGCAATCGAAACACGCTTTCCGCCTGCGAGGGCAGGAGCCGCCCTTGTTATCAGTTCCCTGTCGAGGACGCCTCCAATGTCGTGGACCTGGGGATAGGTGCACCGGAAAGGTCCCTCGGTGAGTTTCACGAAGAGTTTCGAAAAATCAAGCCCGCGGGTTTTCCAGAATACAGTTGCCATTTCGGTATCCAGGAACTCGGACCTTCCTATCATCTCCTCCATCCGCCGGAAACCCATTTCGGCCATCAAGGAGCGGACCTCTTCTGCCACCATGGTGAAATAGGTGGTGACATGCTCAGGTTTACCGGAAAAAAAGGCCCTCAATTCAGGGTCCTGCGTTGCGATCCCCGCCGGACAGGTATTGGCATGGCATTTGCGCATCATGACACAGCCGAGGCTTACAAGCACGGCGGTAGCGAACCCGTATTCCTCAGCCCCGAGCAACGCGGCAACTACAACATCTCGGCCGGTTTTCATCTGCCCGTCCACTTGCACCCTTATCCGGCTCCTGAGCCTGTTGAGCACCAGGGTCTGCTGTGTCTCCGCCAGCCCAAGCTCCCAGGGGACACCGGCATGCCGAATGGATGAAAGAGGAGAGGCACCTGTGCCTCCGTCGCCGCCGCTTATCAGCAAGGCGTCCGCCCTTGCCTTGCTGACGCCCGCAGCTACAGTGCCCACTCCTGCCTCTGCCACGAGCTTCACCGAAATCCTGGCTTCGGGGTTGGCGTTTTTGAGATCGAAGATTAACTGTGCAAGGTCCTCGATTGAATAAATGTCATGATGGGGCGGCGGGGATATCAGCGTCACTCCGGGAGTGGAATGCCGCACCCGGGCGATTTCCCTGTTCACCTTATGTCCTGGAAGCTGGCCCCCTTCTCCAGGTTTAGCTCCCTGGGCGATCTTGATCTGAAGATCTCTCCCGTTGACCAGATACTCTATCGTTACCCCGAAGCGCCCGCTTGCAACCTGCTTGACCGAGCTGCACATACTGTCACCGTTGGGAAGCGGCCTGTAGCGCAAAGGGTCTTCGCCGCCCTCGCCGCAGTTGCTCATAGCGTGTATCCGGTTCATCGCCACGGCGATTGTCTGGTGCGCCTCCCGGCTTATTGATCCGAAGGACATCGCCCCTGTAACGAAACGGGTCATGATAGACGATGCGGGCTCCACCTCTTCAAGCGGCACCGATGGACGTTCCTTGAACCGGAACATGCCCCGCAACGTGCACAGGCGGCCGGCCTGCTGGTTTATAAGCTCGGCGTAGCCAGAGTATGCATTCGTGTCTCCGTTCCGCACCGCCTTCTGCAAAAGCCTTATGGCTTCAGGTGTCCACAAATGCCTTTCGCCGTCTACACGGTAGCGATATTCACCACCGGACGGAAGCACGACAGGTGAAGGGGGAACATCCCGTTCGGCGGACTCCGCACGCGCAGCGGCCTCGGCAGCGATCACATCGAGTCCCACCCCCTCTATCCGGGAAGCCGTCCCCGGGAAATATTTATCAACGATTTCTCTGTTCAAACCCACTGCCTCGAATACCTGTGCGCCCCTGTAGCTCCGCAATGTCGAAATGCCCATTTTGGACATAATTTTGAGAAGTCCCCTGCAAAGGGCCTGGATATAATTTTCGAGTGCCACCGCGACTGGTACGGCTGATGTCAGATGCCCGTCCTCGCACATGGCGGCAATTGTTTGAAACGCCAGGTACGGATTTATGGCCGTCGCCCCATAACCGAGCAATAGGGCCATATGCATCACGTCGCGCGCCTCGCCTGTTTCCACCAGGATGCCGGCCGAAGGCCTACTGCCGGATTTTCCCAGATGCTGGTTTACAGCGGAAACGGCAAGCAGTGCGGGAACAGGAATCATACCCGGAGAAAGATTCCTGTCGCTGAGAATCAGCAAGGAGGCACCCGACTCGTAGGCTGCATCGCATTGTGCACATATCGCAGAAAGAGCATCCCCGAGCCGCACGCCTTTCGCGGGAGGGCGGAAACCGATCTTGACGGTGGCAGTCCGGAAATCCTTTTCTTTGAGGTTTCTTATTCTTTCAAGGTCCTCATTCGCCAGTATCGGGTGCAGCAGTTTGATGAGCCTTGCGTGTGCAGGGACTTCGGATAAAATGTTACCGGGGTTACCGATGAATGTCATCAGCGTCATCACCAGTTCTTCGCGCACAGGATCTATGGCCGGGTTCGTCACCTGCGCGAAAAGCTGCTTAAAATATGAATACAGCAGTTGGTTTTTCTCCGAGAGAACTGCCGGGGGGATGTCCGCTCCCATGGAGCCCACAGGTTCGTATCCCCTCGAAGCCATCGGCTCCAGTATCATCTGAAGCTCCTCACGACTGTAGCCGAACAGTCTCTGACGAGCCGTCAGAGTTTCCCTCTCCGGCTTCACCGGAGCCACCGCGCCGTAAAAGGCGCGAACAGTGATCTTGTTCTCTTCCACCCAGCGCCTGTATGGCTGCTGCCTGGCGCAAACGCTTTTTATTTCGCCGTTTTTGAGGAGACGTCGTTTTTCGAGATCCACGAGAATCATACGCCCCGGCCTGAGCGCCCCTTTTTCGACGATATCCGCTGGATCCAGGTCCAGTACTCCGGCCTCCGATGCAAAGACCATGCGGCCCTGCCGCGTTATCGAATATCTCCCCGGCCTCAGGCCGTTTCTGTCCAGCATGGCGCCGACGCGCGTTCCGTCCGAAAAAGCAAGCGCCGCCGGACCGTCCCATGGCTCCATCAAGCCGGCATGATATTCAAAAAAACCCTTCTGATCGGGACCAAGCGGATACTTTGCACCCCATGCCTCGGGCACAAGCATCAGCATGGCATGAGGGAGACTCCGCCCGCCACGCAACAGAAGCTCAAGGGCGTTGTCGAGGCAGGCCGAATCACTTCCTCTCTGGTCGACCACCGGAAGTAATTTTTTTATATCCTGGCCGAACAATGGGGATTCCAGCACCGATTCACGGGAACGCATATGATTGATGTTCCCCTTGAGAGTGTTGATCTCACCGTTGTGCGCAAGAAGGCGAAAGGGCTGGGCCAGCTCCCACGACGGAAATGTATTGGTGCTGTAGCGCTGGTGGACTACAGCGAAAGGGCTCATGAAATCGCCCTCGTGCAAATCCTGATAAAATAGAGGCAGCTGATCGCCCTGCATCAGTCCTTTGTAAACGATGGTACGGGAGGACATGCTTGGTATATAGAATATATCCCTACCGGAAAGCTCTTCCTCCACAGCTTTTTCCACACACCTCCTGGTCACGAAAAGCTTCCGCTCCAGAGCTTCTCCGGCAGTTCCCCCTCCGTCCACGGCGCACTGAAAAATTGAAGGCTGCAACTCTCCCGCCTGTTCGCCGAGTACGCTCCGGTCCACCGGCACCTCCCGCCAGCCAAGCACCTTCAGGGACTCCCGTTCGCAGATACGCTCGAATACTCCGGCACACGAATCCCTGAGGCGGGGATCCCGCGGCAAAAAAACCACTGCGACACCGTAAGAGCCGAAAAGAGGGAGACTCCAGCCGGTGGAAGCCGCACGAGCCCTGAAAAATCCGTCAGGTATCAGCACCATGATGCCGGCGCCGTCTCCAGTAGTCAGGTCTCCGCCGACGGCTCCCCGGTGCAGAAGATTCTTAAGCACCGTGACCCCCTGCTCAACAATCTCATGGTCCACTGTTCCGTCAATGTTGACCATGAACCCCACCCCGCATGCATCATGCTCATAGCCGGGATCGTAGAGGCCGAGGCCCTGTGCAAAGGCCCCAGAATATTTTCGCTGCCCGCTTTCCATCGCAGTAAACTAAAACAGGTAAATCTGGTGGCTGTCAGGGTTCTTTCCGAAGCAGGTTATATCGTCCACCTTGTCCAGCTTGGGCCCTCTTGTCAGCGCATAAAGCGCACGTTCGACACCGATCC
>CAYXDR010000106.1:5972-8886 GCA_964463515.1 uncultured Desulfobacteraceae bacterium
CCGAAGGTTTCAGGAAAAGTCCGCCTGCCGGAAGCGTCCTTCCTCGAAGTCACCAGAAGAAACGGGGCATAACCGCCCAGCTGATCGATGTTTTTCACGTTGCCTTCAAAAATGATCGGCCGGGCCGGTATAATCCCGTTATCCAGCAACCTTTCGACGATCGCTTCATGAAGCCATTCCCGCACCGCTCCGGACATAATCTCCACCGCCGGGCCATGGGCACCGGTCTCCCGGGATATACTCTTTGCGCAGATGTCGAAGTTATATATCATGTCCGAGGTGACCTGGCTCAGGTTCACCTTGCCTTCCGGCTGCAGATAAGGATAGATAAGGTCGTAGTTCTCTCTCATGATTCCGGTGATCCAGAAAAACTGACCTTTCACCTCCTTGCCCAGCCCAACCTCGCATCCACGGCCGTAACGCTGTACAGCCTCATCGAATTTGAAACGGGGGAAAGGCCTTTCCGGCACCTCCAGCACAACTCCCAGAGTCCTGAGGTCGTCTTCATTTTTCTCCTTCATTCGGGATACTGCATGAATGATCATCCTCTCGAAAAAACCCATGGCCTTGTCCATATCCTCTGCGAGGATTTCTTTCACTTTCTCGGGTTCCTGCAGGTACATTTCGAGGTCGACTCCCCGGTTTCGCCTTATTTCCAGATCCATCTGACTGAAATCGATCAGGTACCGCCCCCGCTGAACCCTGTCCGGGCTCTCCATCTCCAGCCGGATATTCGGGCTGTCGATGAACACGCCTTTTATCCTGGGGTTGTGGCATGCCAGGAATTTTGCATAGATCATGCTGTGCGTCATTACATAGGGCTGACCCTTATAGTGAATACTCGGCACGTACTCCACGTCGTGGGCCAGCGGATCGGTGATTTCGCTGATCTGCACCCGGTCAATGTTGAAAAGCCCTTCATCTGCAAGGAACTGCTGCATTGCGTTGACAAAGGTTGTTCGGAGCGCCAGCGCCGCATACAGCACGTCCCCCTCCCACTTGTGACAATAATACTTGTCCAGGTATTCCCCCATACTGGATCCGGCCTGGGTCAAGGAGGCCTGAAACCCGAAAAGGCTTTGGCCTATGGCAGCCATAGTTTCATCTCTCATTTATACTCTCTCCTTCCGATCGCTGGTGGTTTTCTCTTTTTAGCCCCACCCATTGCGTCTTCAAAGCCTGGGCAGATACCGATCCAGCTCGAAGGTGCTTACATGGGTGCGGTACATGTCCCATTCAATCTTCTTGTTTTCTATAAATTTGTTGAATACATGCTCCCCGAGAACGCGCCTGATCAGGTCGCTTTTTTCGGTTTCCAGGATCGAGGCGTACAGGTTGCCCGGCAGATCCGTTATCCCGTGTGCCTTTCGCTCCGCCGGATTCATTTCGTAAATGTCCTCTTCAATGGGATCGGGAAGTTCATAGCGGTTTTCGATGCCCTCCATCCCGGCTCCCAGCATGACTGCAAAAGCAAGATAAGGGTTGCATGCAGGATCGGGAGAGCGAAATTCTATCCTTGTGGCGGCCTCTTTCCCCGGCTTGTACATCGGGACTCTGACCATCGCCGAACGGTTGCGCCGTGCCCAGGACACATACACAGGTGCCTCGTAGCCGGGGACCAGCCGTTTGTAGGAATTAACCCATTGATTGGTGATCGAAGTCAGCTCCGGTGCATGGCGGAGGATGCCGGCGATATAATACTTGGCCATCTCCGAAAGGTTGAACCGGTCGTTCGGGTCATAAAAGGCGTTTTTGTTTCCCCGGAACAGTGACTGATGCACATGCATGCCGCTGCCGTTTTCTCCGAACAATGGTTTGGGCATGAAGGTGGCATAAACACCTTGACTGCGTGCCACTTCCTTCACTACAACCCTGTAGGTCATCGTCTTATCGGCCATACGAAGCGCTTCGTCATACCGTAAGTCTATCTCGTGCTGGCTCGGGGCCACCTCGTGGTGGCTGTATTCAACATCTATCCCCATTGCCTGCAGCGTAAAAATCACATCCCGCCTCAAATCGCTCCCCATGTCCAAAGGCCTGGAGTCAAAATAGCCGCCTGTGTCCAGGACATCCGTCGAAGTATCGTTCTTGAACGTAAAAAACTCCAGTTCCGGCCCGACATAAAACGTGAAGCCCTTTTCGTAAACCTGCTTGAGCAGGCGTCTAAGCACATAACGGGGGTCACCCTCATAGGGTGTGCCGTCCGGATTTAAAATATCGCAGAACATACGCGCCACCGGGCGTTCCCCCTGCCTCCAGGCCACCATCTGGAAAGTGCTCGGATCTGGTTTCGCTATCATGTCGCTTTCCTCTATTCTCGCAAAACCCTCGATAGAAGAACCGTCGAAACCCATACCTTCTGTCAAGCCCTCCTCCAGCTCGGAGGGCCTGACAGCGAAACTTTTGAGAAAACCCAACACATCCGTGAACCAGAACTGGATGAAACTGACATTTTTTTCTTTTACAATCTTCATAACTTCTTCGGCTGAATGACAATTCATGGATAGCCCTCCTCTGTAAATGGTTGTTCCGCCCGACCCGCCTTATCCGCCGGGACCGCGGCCGCATTGCGTCATATGTAAAGCAAGGATGATGCCAGTACTCGCCGCCGCCCTCTCTCAGCAAAAAGAGGCACCTTCTTCCCGGCTCCGTCCGGCCGTTAAATGAAAAACCCGGTGGGGACAACATCTAATTAACGGTGGGAGGATTTAACAGTGAACACAGGCAATAATGTCTACATTTTTGTTGTACAACCCCGCCATTTGACCCCATGAACAACAAAATTGTCATGCCGGATGCAAGTTATTATACCATCCGCCCCTGCCTTGGCGCACGCCTTCTCCGTCTTGATGAACTCGAAAAAAGTCAAAATAACGATGTCCCTCGGGGTCGGGGTCGCTATCGGGATCGGTAT
>CAYXDR010000107.1:0-8871 GCA_964463515.1 uncultured Desulfobacteraceae bacterium
CCTAAACCGCTGATACCGATAGCGACGCCGATTTCGATTTCGATTATCCCAACAAAAAGATAAACCACGAAGGAGGGGAAGGCGCCGATGGGAAATCTGGAAAGGGAGATTACTCCTACAGCGAGGGAGGATTTACCCGGCGGCCCGGGATGGCGCCGTCCGTGGCCGGTTTCTCGGAAACTGAAGCGGTGTAGATGCCTGCAAGGATAAGCGCTCCGCCTCCGGCCTTCCAGATGCTCAGGTTTTCGCCGAAAACAAGGTAACCCAGGATTGTCCCGCCTATCGGCTCTCCCAGCAGGCTCACTGCCACCATGCTGGTCGAAAGCCATTTCAGGCTCCAGTTATAACACGAATGGCCGATCAGCTGCGCCATAAAGGCGAGTGAAATAACGGCTGCATAGGTGTACTCGGGAAGCCCCGTGAAACGCAGTCCGAATGCAAGCACGGCCAGCCACAGAACCGCGGCGGCGGCTCCATAGCAGAGGGTAACATAAGCCAGCAGGGAAAGTTTTCTCCGGAGCCTGGCTCCCAAAAGAAGATAGCACGCCATGGCTACGCTGCCGGCAACGGCGAGGGCATCTCCGAAAAGGGCTCTTCCGCCTCCGCCGAAATCCCCTGCTCCGATAAGAACGGCGCCCAGGATGCTGATGCCGATACCGGCCGCCCTGCTCTTGCCTATTGTTTCCCCGGTGACAAAGGGAGCCAGCACAGCCACCCACAGCGGATTCGTATTCACGAGAACAACGCTGCAGGCAATGGAAGTATAATCAAGGGAAGCGATCCATGCCGCGAAGTGGCATGCCAGGAGAAGCCCCGAAAAAGCACTAAGCATAAGATCAGACAGGGAAAGAGAAGCGATTTCCCGCCGGGCCTTTACCCAGGCCACAGGCGCCAGTGCCGCAAAAGCAAGGCCGGTGCGATAGGCCGCCACCACGATGGGAGAAGCCTCGGCCAGCCGTATGAACACCGCGCCGGTCGACATGGCGCACACCCCCACAAAAAGAACGAGCGAGGGGTTGAACCGCTCAGGCGTCATCGAGCACCGAAGCCACGTGTCGAAGGGACTGGCGGAAAACGGCCTCCATTATATCGGGGCTGATTATATAATCGGAATATTCCTGAAAAAAAGCATCGACCAGCTCTTTTGCGGCCTTATCGAGGCTGCCGGTCCGTTTATAGACTTCTTCCATTTCCTTTCGCCGTTCAGCCGCGGTTTCAGCGCTCAAGGCGATATACCCACGGGCCTCCTCCCCTGTGACATAGCCATAGTGGTCTGCACACAGAATGTCCACATCAAGGGCGCGGAGTTTTTCCAGGCTTTGCTGGTACCGCGTGAAATTCGAATTGGGAGCGGGCAAAATCGTGTCCAGGTAGGGGATCCCTCCGCCGTCCGAGGGGAAAAGAGCTTTCAGCGAGGGGACGTAAGCGGAAATGGAACAGGAAGAATGCCCAGGGGTCTCCAGAATATGAGCAGAAACGCCTCCGAGATCCAGAATGTCCCCTTCCCTCACAGTGCCTCCGCTCAGCTCCAGGCTCCATTCGATATCATAGCGGCCCACCACGTCTGAAACCCCCATGCGGTCGGCCACTCGCAGGCTGGATTCATTAATGGTGGAAATTGCCTTCGGCATATGGAGAATTTCCCAGCCCCTCGCGGAAGCAAGAATTTCAATCTCGGGTTTTTTCCTCTTGAAGTAAGGAATGACCCCGATGTGATCAAAATGAGCATGAAGAATCAAGCACTTAGTTATCCTGTCCAGATCGAGGCCGAACCTGGCCATTTGGTCGAGGACATCCTGGATAATATAGCTCGTCCCTCCGCTTACAAGCATGGATTCGTCATCTCCCCTAAGCAGGTACACGCACGATTCCTCTCTTCCGAGACACCATACCCGCTCGGTAACTTTTCCGGGTTTTCGAACTCTCATCGAGAACCTCCGATCTCTTCCGGCTTGGCTGTGCCCTCCTCAACCGTGCGGAGCAATTTGACCAGCATTTCGTCACGCCATTTCCTTAATTCAGACACTGATTTGCCCCGGACCGCCTGCATTTTCCCGGTTCCCTCTACAACCGCCTTGAAAGCGGCCGGGGGTATAGAGGTCCAGGTTTCCATCGTCTCCCACCTATAGCGGTAGGATTCGGCGAAATTGGTGAGAAAATCTTCGATTCCATCGCCTGCCAAATGCATACGCAGAAAGGGTCCGATCACCGGGCTCCGTAAACCGATTCCGCGGCAGAATGCCGTATCCACATCCTCAGGGCTGGCCGCCCCTTTCGCCACAAGGTCGATGGCCTCCCTTATCAGGGCCGCCTGCAGCCTGTTGACGATGTAACCCGACACCTCTTTCTTGAGCACCACAGGGGTTTTCCCTACCCTTTCGAGAAGGGTCCTGGTCTCCTCGACCGTTTCCGGGGAGGTCTGGAGGCCTCCAGCGATTTCCACCGCTGGTATGAGATGGACCGGAAGCATGGGATGCACCAGAATGCAACGGCCCGGTATCGAAACCGCCTTCTGGATCTCGGTCATAAGCAAACCGGAAGCGCTGCTGGCCAAAATCGTCTCAGCCGGGCAGGCGGCGTCCATCTTCCGGAACACCTCCTTTTTGGTATCGTAGTTATCCGGAACGGATTCCTGCACGTATTGCGCCTGTGAAACCGCCTCGGAAACACTCGTCGTGGTTTTTAAACTTCCACCAGTGCCCTCTGCTCCACCCCCGCCTGCCAGGCCGTGCTCGTTGATGAATCGAATGTTCGATTCTATCCGCTCCAGAGCCTGCTCCAGAATTTCCTCGGAAGTATCCTGCACAACTACATCGATGCCGTTTGCTGCAAATAGCGCGGCCCACTCACTTCCGATCAGGCCGGCACCCACACAGGCAACCCGTTTTATATCCATTTAGTCTCTCCTTTGCCTTGAAATGTAATCCGGCTCCAAAAAAAAACAGGTCCCCGGTCCACCCGCAGGGGGCTATATTAGCCATCATCCATCTGGAGTGTCAACAGGCGCGAAAAGTAAGCGTCCGGCGCATGAACTTTCAACCCTATTATTGCCTCAATCGCACCCCCCGCCGACAAACGCCCGGGAGGCTCAAATCATTTGACTTGGGCATCTGTTTTTACTTGACACCCAAATACCCGTTATGCCATTTAATATTACCGAAATAGGTGAGGTGCTGAAAATAAAGCAGCGGCCTGCGTTATGCATTCATCTCAAAGTAATTCCCGCCGGGAGAAAGTGTCTGCATTTCCAATCGCAAACCGCACAAACCGATCAAACCAGGAGAATGCGCAAAATGGCTCAAACGAAACCCTCTGGCTCGGTTATCGTCGCCGGTGGCGGCCCTTCGGGGATAGAAGCCGCCCTTTCGCTGGCCGATGCCGGCTACACAGTCCATCTCATAGAGTCTTCCGATTCTCTCGGAGGCATGGTTCCTTCGCTTCACCGCCTCTACCCTTTATGCGCCTGCTGTAAGATCGACAGGAAAATCGCCGATTGCCTGCAGAACCCGGCTGTCAACGTAACAACCAACTCCGAGATAGTCCGGGTATCCGGGGAGGCCGGAGCATTCACCGCTACGATAAAAACTCAAAACGGTGAAGCGCAGATAAGTGCGGGCGCGATCGTGCTGGCACCGGGAATCGAGGCTTTCGATCCCTCCGGACACGACACTTACCAGTACAGCCTACTGCCCAACGTTGTCACGGCCGCCGAGTACGAACTCAGGCAAAAGCCGGACGGACAGGACCAGGGACGGATAACCAGACCTTCAGACGGAAAAGTACCCGCAAAGATAGCCTGGCTTCAGTGCGTTGGATCGAGGGACATAAACCCCGGTGACGCGTCGTACTGTTCATCGGTATGCTGCATGTACGCCGTAAAAGAGGCGGTAACTACCAAGGATTTTTCCGAAGAAATTGAAACGGACATATTCTTCATGGACATGCGCGCCTACGGCAAAGGCCACGAAGAATATTTCAATGAAGCCGCGGCGCGCGGTGTTAATTTTATCCGCTGCCGCGTGCACACCGTATCCCCGGTGCCGGGCACGGACGACCTTTCCATCAGTTTTGTCCGTGAAGACGGTACTTTGCTAAAAGAAACCTTTGACATGGTAGTCCTGTCCACGGGAATAAAGCCTTCCGCGGGTGCTTTCAGGGCGGCCTCGGCGGTGGGCATTGAACTCGATGCAGACGGTTTTGTAAGGGAACCTCCGTTTCGCCCCTGTACTACTTCGAAACCGGGAATTTTCGTGTGCGGTGGACTTACGGGACCGGCCGGGGTTTTGGAGTCTGTAACCCAGGGTGCCTCGGTGGTATACGAGATATCCTCGATGCTCGCCTCCGAGCCTCAACCACCCGCGCAGGACCGAAAACCCGCACCGCCTGAAGACGAATCCGGCATATTCATAGCGTACCGGCTCTGCCCCGGCATGGCACCTGACCTGGCATCCAGAATAGAAGCACGTGCATCCAGCCTTCCCGGGGTCCTGGCATGTGCAGGGGTGGAAGGGGATTTGAGCGGGGAAATCGCGGCACAGATGGAGCGCAGCGGTGCCGGGCGGCTGGTCTATGCAGCCTGTTCCCCGGACATGGACACATCGCTTCTTGAAAAGGCGCTTGAAAACTCCGGCAGAAACCCTTTCCTCTACCAGACAGTCGATTTGAACACCATTGATACGGCAGCGGCCGGTGCAGTGGAAGAGGCCGTTCGCATGGGAGCAGCCCGGGCATCGCTGATGTCTGCTCCTGAAATCAAGTTCATGCCTGTTACAAGATCGGCGCTCGTAGTCGGAGGAGGCATAGCCGGCATGGAAGCAGCCCTGTCGGCCGCTGAGATGGAAATTCCGGTAACCCTGGTGGAAAAAAGCGACCGGCTCGGGGGACATGCCGCACATGTGAGGTGTTCCTGGCAGGGCGATGATGTTCAGCATTATTACAAGGACCTGGTTAGTAGGGTTGTATCCAACGGGCTTATTTCCGTGATGACCGGTACCGTGGCAGTTAAACACTCCGGCTATCCGGGCAATTTCGTAACAACGGTGGAAGGCCCTGCAGGAAGAAACGAAATCGTTCACGGGGCGGCCATTTTGGCTACCGGAGCCGATCCGGTAAAACCCGAAGAATATCTCTACGGTAAACACAACCGAGTGGTGCTGTGGGCCGAGTTGAGCGAAAAATTGATCGCCGACCCGGATGCCTTCTCCGATGCAGGCACGGCAGTATTCATCCAGTGTGTCGGGTCGAGGGAGCCGGCACGTCCCTATTGCAGTAATATCTGCTGTACCTTTTCTGTACGGGCCGCTGTCGACATGAAGCGGCGAAACCCGGCCATGCAGATATTCGTGCTTTACAGGGAAATGCGCACCTTCGGCCGCAGGGAAAACATATACAGGGAAGCCCGCGATGCAGGAGTGATTTTTCTCCGCTACGAGCCTGAACGGAAACCAATCGTCGAAGCGGCCGGAGACAAGTTGAAAGTGACAGTCAGGGACTTGATCCTCGACCGGGATATCGAGCTGGAAGCAGGACTGGTTTCGCTCCAGACCGCGATTGTACCCTCCGGGCTCCGCGAAACGGCCGATCTTTTCCGGGCAGGCCTCGATGAAAACGGCTTTCTGGCCGAATCCCCGGAAAAGCTGAAGCCGGTGAATTCCACGGCCCGGGGGATATATGTCGCCGGCCTCGCTCATTATCCCAAAGATACCAACGAGAGTATTGCTCAGGGCCGGGCCGCCGCTGCCAGGGCGGCAGAAATACTCAACCTCGAAACGGTTCGTGTCGGCGGTCTGGTTGCAGAGGTGGACAGCGAAAAATGCGCCGCCTGCTGCACCTGCGTCCGCACATGCCCGTTCGGTGTGCCCTTCATAGACCCGGCCATAGGTGCAGCCAGCATCGACCCTGCCCTGTGCAGGGGCTGCGGAATATGCGCCGCCGAATGTCCCGGCAAGGCGATCGTCATGAACCTCTGCAGCGACCGGATGCTCAACGAGGCCGCAGACCTGTTCCGGGCCGCGTCATGAGCAAACAGCCGCCGGAAGACCTAATCGATGATGGAGATAATGCGATGAATGAATTTTCCCCAAGGATAGTCGCTTTCTGCTGTTCCAACTGCGCCGCCGCTGCTGCAGGCGTAGCCGAGCGGAGCGGGCTCAGCCTTCCTCCAAATGTTTCTGTCGTGCATGTGCCCTGCACCGGCCGGATAGAAATCCTCCACCTGCTCAAACCCTTCGAGGGAGGCGCCGACGGCGTGTACGTAGCCGGCTGCCAGGAGGACAGCTGCCGTTATATGACAGGAGTTCTGAAGGCCGCCAAAAGGGTGAACCACGTGAAAGAAATCCTGGAACAAATAGGGGTTGAGCCCGAAAGAATCGAACTGTTCAACATGTCTGCTGCAAGCGGACGTTGGTTTGTCGAAACTGCGGTGGAAATGACCGACAGGCTTAAGCCGCTCGGTCCTCTATCGACTGGTGTGAACAAAGTTTCCGAGAGAGGTGCCCGATCATGATTGTCGCCGAACCCAAACCCGTGAGCGAAATCGTCGAGATGGTAAAGGACGCCGGCCGGGTGCTGGTCGTCGGCTGTAAGGGATGCGTAACGGTATGCAATGCAGGTGGTGCCAAGGAAGCCGCTGTGCTGGCCTCGGCCCTTAGCATAGCACGCCGCGACGACGAATCGTTCACAGCCGATTCCCACACGCTGGAACGGCAGTGCGATCCGGAATACATCAATGAGCTCGAAGGAATCGTGGAATCCTACGATGCGGTCGTGAGCCTGGCCTGCGGTGTCGGCCCCCAGTTCATATCCGAACGTTACCCCTCGATCCGCGTTTATCCGGGAGTCAATACGAGGTTCATGGGCGGAGCAGTCGAACACGGGGTGTGGTCCGAGCGGTGCGCCGGATGCGGCACTTGTGTCGTTCACTATTTCGGCGGAGTGTGCCCCATCGCCCGGTGCTCAAAAAGCCTCATGAACGGGCCGTGCGGCGGGTCCACAAACGGAAAATGCGAGGTGTCGAAAGACGTGGACTGCATCTGGGACATCATCGTAAAAAAGATGATGGAGCAGGGAAGAATGAATGAACTGCTGGAATTCAAACCGCCGAAGAGCTGGGTTACCGCCAGAGACGGCGGCCCCCGGAAGATGATCAAGGAGGAACTGGTGAAATGAGCGATTTGAAAGCTGGAAGCAACCTGGAAAAAGTTTTGAGAGCCGGACATTTCGCCTTCACCGGAGAGTGCGGTCCGCCGCAGGGAGCCGATGTTGAAGCGGTAAAAAAGAAAGCGGCGCACCTAAAGGGATATGTCGACGCAGTAAACATCACCGACAATCAAACCGCGGTGGTCCGTATGTCCAGCTGGGCCGCGTCCTTGATCCTGCTGCAGGACGGAGTCGAGCCCAACTTCCAGATGGTCTGCAGAGACCGCAACCGACTGGCTATGCAAAGCGATATACTCGGGGCCTACGCCCATGGCATCCGAAACATGCTCTGCCTATCGGGAGACCACCAGAAATTCGGCAACCACCCGGAATCCAAAAACGTTTTCGATCTCGATTCAATTCAGCTCGTCAACACGGTCAAAACGATGCGCGACGAAGGAAAATTTTTGAACGGGCAGGATATTGAAAGCCCCCCGAAATTATTTATCGGGGCCGCCTGCAACCCTTTTGCCGACCCGTTCGATTTCAGGCCGTACCGCCTGGCGAAAAAAATCGCAGCCGGTGCCGACTTCGTTCAGACCCAGTGCATTTACAACATGGATAAATTCAGGGAATTCATGAAACGGGTGGTAGACATGGGGCTTCACGAAAAATGCTTCATTCTCGCAGGCGTGACCCCCATGAAAAGCGTCGGCATGGCTCGGTATATGGCCAAACAGGTCCCCGGCATGGATGTGCCGGACTCCCTTATCAAACGGCTTCAGGGTGCCGGGAAAGGAAAAGTTGCAGAAGAAGGCATCCGCTTTGCCATTGAACAGATTGAGGAGTTCAAGACCATGGAAGGAGTGAGCGGTGTACACCTGATGGCCATCGAATGGGAACACAGGGTGCCCGAAATAAGTGAACGCGCCGGAGTGCTTCCCAGACCTGAAGTTTAGACCGTCTTCCATCCGCTACTCTTAGACGAATTCTGGACTATTTCCCGTATCCAGACCCGGAAGAAAATCTTCTTCCGGGTTTTTTTCTTGAATTTCCATCCCCATTGCCCATAATGTATATTTATTCCTGTTAAGGTGCCGTTCCACAGGCACTGAATTCGATTATGATAATAACTACAAGTGACGGTCGTAAAATTGATACAGCCACAGATCTGAGCGGACCGGAAAGGCATGTGCTCCAGAAGCTGTTTGGATGGCAGTCCATGGCAGCCAGCATCGAGCAATTCCGGGACAAGACACGTGTGGCCCTGGCGGCGGGGTGGAATAACTCCGGTCCGATCAAAAAGGGGCCTTTGATGTCGGCTCTCATCCGGGACATGGAACGTAGGGTGATCGACAGGCTGGCATCTTCGAAATAGCATGAAAAGGAAAAGATCCATGAAATTGGTGAATGCCGGATGCCTAATTTCTGAAAATCAATGTTACCCTGCATGGTCCACCAGGCCAGGCTGGCCGGAACGTAAACCACTGTCAGTGGTTCTGGTGGGCGGAGGTGAGATCTGCAGGCGAATCCTGCTCGATTTTTGTTCGGTTCCGCCGGGGCTCGAATACGTAAAAATATGCGGAGTAGCAGCCCTGGATCCAGAGGGCACAGAACTAAAAACAGCACGGGAAATGGGAGTCTTTGCGACCACGAACCTGGACGAGCTCCTCGGGTTGGATGGTATTGATTCCGTGATACACCTTGATCAGGGCGACACAGGGATCAAAAAAA
>CAYXDR010000108.1:0-5357 GCA_964463515.1 uncultured Desulfobacteraceae bacterium
AGGAAAATTTCCCCGCCAGATCCCGCCTCAGGCCGAAGAGCAATGCACAGACTATTGTTATTCCCGAACGGGAAATCCCCGGCATGATGGCAGCCCCTTGCGCCAGCCCCACAGTCAGCGCGGTCCACAGACCCAGGCGGGATACCGTTGTGTAACGCTCTGGTATCAACCGAGTAATCCCTATTATGCAGCCGGTCGCCAGCATCATGAAACCCACGGCCCTGGGGGATCCGAACAAAGCTTCCAGGGGTTCCCTGAAGCCCAGGGCCACCGCGGCAGTGGGTATAGTGCCCACCGAAACCCACAACGCCAGGGATCCGTATGGCTTGTCGAGCAGCTCGGCCGCGCCTCCACGGTGGAAAACCCAGGTGTACAATTCACTGATAACCGCAGACAATTCCCTCCTGAAAAAAATACAAATCGACACCACCGTGGCAAGGTGAAGCACTGTATCCAAAAGAAGCCCCGCCTCCCGGAAATCCATCAGGTGCTTAAAAACAACCAGGTGCCCGGAACTGCTCACAGGCAGAAATTCCGTTAGCCCCTGCATTATCCCCAGTGCGACGGTTTCAAGAACATCCATGTATTGCCATCCTTCCTGTGAAGAATGTGAGATAGTGCCAATCCGGAAATGCTGGATGGAAACGAGATAACAGAGAAAGCCCCAAATTAGCAAGTCCTATCATCACTTCTTGACACAGCCGGCACCTTGGTCTATAGTTCTTTGAAATATTTTATATAGTTGCCTTGCATGCAGCGTTTTTCCCGCTGCCGTTTCGTTCACGATCCGGGAGGAATCCTATGAAGGTCAAAATTGGCGTGCTGTCCGCGGGCGGAGACTGCCCCGGCATCAATAGCTGCATCCGCTGGCTGGTTTATTCTGCTCTCGATCGCACTTTGGTACCCGTCAGGGGTATGATGTTCGAAGTAATAGGGCTTATAGACGGCTTCAGGGGGCTCATAGAAGTCAAGCCGGAAAAGAAGGACAGCGTCAAGCGATGGACGATGCCGCTCGATACGGACACAGTCCGCACCTGGGACCGCTATGGCGGCACCCGCCTGGGTACCAGCCGGATAAACCCCTTCGATCCCAAGGACGACTGCTCAGCCCGTCTTTTGGAAAATTACCAGAAACTCGGCCTCGATGCGCTGGTGGTAATAGGCGGCGTGGACAGCCTCGGTGTGTGCCACAAACTCTACAAGCTCGGGCTGAAAACCGTAGGCATTCCCAAGACCATCGACCGGAACGTCTCGGAGACCGACTACACAATCGGTTTTGATTCCGCAGTCAACATCATAACCCAGGACATCGACAGAATCCGCATAACCGCCGGCTCCCACAGCAGGGTGTTCATAGTGGAATGCATGGGACGAAACGCAGGCTGGCTGGCGCTCGAGGGAGGGGAAGCCTCGGGAGCGGCCATCATTTTGATACCGGAACACGATTTCGTAATGGAACGTGTCGCGGAGCTGCTCGAGCAGAGAAGAAAATCCGGGAAAAGATACTCCATCGTGCTGGTGTCCGAAGGTGCTAAACTCAGGGGAATGGACCCGGTGCGCGAGCGCAGGGGCAAAGACGGCTTCGGCCATGTTTATCTGGGCGGGATAGGAGGACTGCTGGCCGAGGAGCTGGGCAGGCAATTGTCCGCGGAAATGCGTTACGTTGCGCTCAGGCACCTGCAGCGGGGCGGCTCGCCGACAGCCTACGACAGGCGGATGGGACGCAAATTCGGCATTGCGGCCATCGACATGATAGTCAACGAGGATTTCGGCAGGATGGTGGGCTACAAACAGGGAGAGATGACATCTGTTCCTTTGAAGAAAACCCTGGAGCGGATGAACCTGGTGAACGTGGAAAAATTCTACGACACCCGGAATTACAAAAGCCTGGACCGAATTCTCTAGCCATAAATGACGAAGGCGTAAGAAATTGAAATGCTTGAGCAGCGAAGCTCATTCGCCTGAGCACCGGGCAGGCGGTTCCTAGGCAGGCATGCGCCTTTTCATGGCGTGATCGATGGTCATGCGGTCCATGTACTTCAAATCGCCGCCAAGGGGCACTCCCAGCGCAATCCTCGACACCTTGAGATCCGGGGATTTTTCGGTCAGGACTTTCGCCAGAAACGAAGCGGTGGCCTCGCCCTCGGCGGTCGGGTTCGTGGCAAGTATCACCTCGAGGAAAGCCTCCTTGTCCAACCTTTGCAGAAGTTCTGGAATTTTGATGTCTTCCGGGCCTATCCCATCCAGGGGCGCAAGCACCCCGTGAAGCACATGATATTTCCCCTTGAACACCCCCGATTCCTCTATCGCCAGCTGGTCCCCCGGACCTTCCACAACGCACAGGGAACCGTCGGCTCGGCCTTCATTCCTGCAGATGGCACAGGGGTCGATGTCGGTCAAGTTGCAGCATACGGAGCACAGCCTTATCTGGTCCTTGACTTCGACCAGGCAACGTGCAAGCTCGTCGGCAATACGGCGGTCGCTTCTCAGTACATGGAGAGCCAGCCGGGCCGCAGATTTCTGCCCTATGCCGGGCAGCCGCACCAGTTGTTCGATCAGCCGTTCGAGCGGCGGCGGATATATGCCCATGGAATGCCTTTCCAAGTTTCCGAATCCCGGGACAGCCCGGTCCCGGTTACATCATGCCGGTGAGACCGGGAATGTTCATCCCCCCTGTCAGCTCACCCATCCTCTGGTTTACCATCTCCCGGGACTTGTTAAGCCCGTCGTTCACCGCAGCCAGGACCAAATCCTGCAGCATTTCCACATCTTCAGGATCTATCACTTCGGGATCCATGGTGATTGAAAGCACCTCCTGCTTTCCATTGACAACTACGCTCACCATGCCTCCGCCGGCCGAGGCCTCCACCGTCTCTTTCTCAAGCTCTTCCTGGAGCTTGCTCATTTTAGACTGAAATTGCTGAGCCTGCTTCATAAGCTGGTTCATGTTGGGTATCTTCATCTTCAAACTTCCTCCTTGTCGGCCGGCACGGATTCGAAGCCGCCCGGTGTTTCCGTTGGTTCTTTCCCCCTGGTGTCCGCACATACTCTTCCATGGAATGCCCGCAGAATTTTTCCGGCGGGGTCTCCATCCTCAAATTCGACGGCTTTCGGCGGCGATGCCTGTGGTGCCTTCGATACAGGCCTTATACCGGAAACAGACCCTGAATTCTGCGCAGGGAGAATCCTCACCGTGATCTGCGTACCGAAAAATTTGCAGCACAAGGCCTGCAGCTGAGCCATGTTATCGGGGTCGTCGAAATATGACGCGGTAAACGTGCGGTTCCCCTTTATGATTTCAATCATGTTCTTGGAAAAAGACTTGACCTCCCAGTCTTTCAAAACATTGTACAGGCCCCTGTAACCGGACTGCAAAAAAACAAGGAACTCATCCCATCCCCTGCCCGGCTCGGGCTTTCCAGGTTCATTCCCATTCGCCGCCCCGGCAGCGGCAGCAGCAACAGGCTCGGGAACATCGGATGCGATCGCCGGCTGGGCGGGGGCCTGTTTCCCGGCCCATGCATCCAATTTTTCCAGGATCTCTTCCAGGGACAGGTAATCGTCTATCCGGCACATTCGGATCATTGTGGCTTCGAGTATCAGCCTCGGTGAGGATGAAAACCTGATCGTCTCCTCCCTGGCTATCAAAAAGTCCAGGAGGACCTGAAGCTTTTCCACCGTGGCGGAAAAAGCCTGGCGGATCAAGATCTCCTTGTCCTCGGGGGGCATGTCCCGCGAGACTGCATCCTGGCTGATCCTGCATACCAGGAGATCACGAAACCGGGCCATCATGAATCGGTAAAAGTCCTTTATATCGTAGCCCCTGACATAGATGTCGTCTACCAATTTCAGGCACACTGCGGTGTCCGAATTTAAAGCCGCCTCGGCAGCATCGCATACCATGTTCCGGTCCACGATGCCCAGGACATCGTGCAGGCGCGCATCTTCAACGCTGGTGCCCACGGAGGAAACGACCTGGTCAAGCAGGCTCTCGGCATCACGCATGCTTCCTTCGGATTCCCCGGCAATGACCGCAAGAGCAGTATCGCTGATTTCTATTGCTTCACGGTCGGCAATTTCCCTAAGGTGTTTCGATATAAGGGATCGCGGAATTCTTTTGAAATCGAATCGTTGGCAACGGCTCAAGATCGTGATGGGCACTTTCCGCGGTTCGGTGGTGGCGAATATGAACTTGACATGGGCCGGAGGCTCTTCGAGCGTTTTCAAAAGCGCGTTGAAGGCCGGGAGCGTCAACATATGAACTTCGTCAATGATATAAATGCGGTAGGCGCTCGAGGAAGGCATGTACCGGATACCGTCCCGGAGATCCCTGATCTCATCTATCCCGCGGTTGGATGCTCCGTCTATCTCCTGTACATCGACCGATGTCCCCTCGGTTATCTCCCTGCAGGACGCACATTCATTGCACGGCACCTGGCCGGTGGCGGACGTGCAGTTCATAGCCTTTGCGAGAATTCTAGCCACCGAGGTCTTCCCGACCCCCCTGGGGCCGCTGAACAGGTAGGCGTGGGCCAGACGCTTGGTCTCCACTGCGTTGGCAAGCGTAGATGTAATGTGCTCCTGGCCGATTACGGCCGCGAAGGCCTGGGGACGCCACTTTCTGGCTAGAACCTCATAAGCCATGGCTCTCCACGGGGGCATGCGACGACACAAGCCGCCGCCCGGTATGCCGCCCCTGGCAAGAGGTCGTAAATCCAATGCCCGGCAGCGGAATTACAAGTCGGATGGGATCTCGAAGCATCGTTCAGTGATTAAAAATACAGGTGGCGGAGAGAGAGGGATTCGAACCCTCGGTGCCGCCTGTAAGCAGCACACGCGATTTCCAGTCGCGCTCCTTCGGCCAACTCGGACATCTCTCCAAAAAAATACACCGCGCCGATTCAAAATAACAGGGCCCTCTTGACTATCCTTCAGTTGCTGCGAGAAAGGAAGTCTCGGCAATGGTTCTTTAACCAAGTTTGATGACCTCGCAAAAAGCCCTCCAAGCCGTCGTTTCCCGACGAGAAGTTGCGTCGGGGAGTGACGATAGAGGGGATATTTTGACTTTTTACGACCTCATCAAGTTTCATTCCTTTAAAAATAAAGAATATATCAGCCTTGATGTTGCTAGTCAACCCGCTTGCCGAGTTTTCGCACGGTTAACAATCAATAGAAATGAACCAGCTTCCAAGGACGTGAAGAATGAGCGTCCAGTGCATCCGTTGGAATTTTCTTTCTTCGGGATCGAAATCGCTATCGGGATCAAAATCGACGCTGCAGGCCTCCTCGTAAACCCATACAAGGCAGCCTATCGAAAGACGATAGCCATCTAGTTTCTCGTGTCCAAGACCCATATC
>CAYXDR010000108.1:5367-8868 GCA_964463515.1 uncultured Desulfobacteraceae bacterium
GATAGCGATCCCGATTTCGATCATCCCAACAAAAGGATAACCTTACGTGGTATTCCGAAAGACAAAACCTCAGATCAACCGAGTATGGATCTAGCAGCCCGGGGAACCGCCAGCGCAAGGCACCTTTCGCCCTCGCAGAACATCAGGCGCTTGTCCGTCATCATTCGCAGGAAAGGACGAATCCTGTCTTCACCAACATTCGGAAACCTGCAGAGGATTTCAGAGATGCTTCGCTGCGTTTCACAGAAAAGATAGATACCCCTGGAAACATCTTTCAACCGGTGTGTCAAGGCCTCCTCGTTCAGCCGCCGCTGCCGGATAACCAAGAAGTTCTTCCCGTCCCGGTAGGAAAGGATGGGCTCAAACCCGGGCGCGCGGTGCATCCGGCTGTAAAATTCCCGCCATTGTTCCAGTTTTTTCCGAACAGGCTTCCACATTCGGCGCTGCTCCCGAACACCTCCCCGGTATCCGAGCACCATCAAGCGAAGCTTCTTGAATTCTTGAGCGGGAAACAGATATCGGCAATCCGGATGGTTTCCCGTTATTCGAATTCCATAGCGCCCTGGATCGGCCCACAGCCGGCTTCCGTAACCCAGCCACAGATCTATACCCTTCAGTGGTCTGAAAGGGAAAGCAAAGTCCAAGTTATGCAGGGTCTCTTCCACGTCGCCGGAGTCGCTCGAAGGGAATCCGAAAATGAGGTTTCCGTTGAGGTCAGGAAGCTGTGGTGACTCACAGTTCTTCATTATCTCCATGTTGTCAATCGCGGTTGTCCCCTTGTTTATTTTTTTTAAAAGACCGGTGCTCAAGGCCTCGATTCCCACCTGCACCTCTCTCATCCCGGCACCTGCCATGGCTTCCAGCTCTGCCCTGGAAGTCCCGGCCCTGATCTCGGAAAAAAGTTTGAGATCCAAACCAAGCGATTCGATCCGTCCGAACCGCTCATCCAAACCGCCGGATGGAAACAAGTTGTCCATAAAACACACCGAAAGGACCTGGTGCCTCTTCACAAGTGTATCGATTTCCCGGGCCGTCCTTTCAGTGTTTTTGGCCCGATACCCCCTCCACTGGAGATTCAGGTTGCAGAAGGCGCATCCTTTTCCTCCCCTGTGCCACCAGCAGCCCCTCGATATTTCGACGGGAATCTTCGGAAGAAACCTGTGCGCGGGCCCCATCTCCTCGAGGTCGCGGAAGTAGTCCGTGTAATCGGGAATCGGAAGGTCGTCCAGGTTGCCTGTCTGTTGCCGTTGATCTAAACCGGAAGGACGCCCGCGCTGGAGGAGGCCGGCAATATCCAGCACCTGCGGGGCTTCACCGAAAGACTGTACTGCCTCTACCAGCTGAAGGAGCGGCTTTTCCCCTTCTCCGGTAACCACGTAGTCGATTTCCGAAAAGGTCTGCATCAGGCTTTCGCCTAGTGCCCCGGTACATGCAGAGCCCCCTGCTACGATAAGCAGCCGGGGGTAACGGCTCTTCATCTCCCGGATAAGGTAAAGTGAACTGGTAAGCTGGGACAGGCATATGGAGAACCCCACCAGCAAATATCGGTCCCAGGCCCTGGTTTCCAGAAAATCAAGGGAAGCGGCCTCGACTGTACGAATTAAATCCTGGAAATCGAGCGATCTCAACGCTGGGTGGCTGCGTCGCCTGCGTTTCCAATACCGGATGAGCGTTTCCATCCGGCCGGGATACAAGAGCGCCGCGTAGGCGGATTCGGCGGTCCAGGAACTCTCTGAAACGGCGTGGTAAATGGGGTAGCCAACGGCCCGGGCTACCTTCAGGTACACGTGAAAAGTCTCGGCCCGTGTAGAGGGCAGCCCCCTTTCGACGAATGACTTGAGAGCCCCAAGCTGTATCGAGGGCCGATCGAACAGAGGCCATGGGGCGGATATCAAGGCTATCGAGCGGTTTTCCTGTGTCCGGCCGCCTCCCGGTTGCTTATCGGGGCAACCCTCTTCAATTTTCCTCTTCACCGGATAAATCCCATGTGCCTGTCTCTTTTTTCCGCCCGAGAACCGTCAACATATCCCTGGTCATCATTTCCAAGTCATAGGTGGGGCGCCAGCCCCACTCCTGCCTTGCGCAGGTGTCATCCATCCTGTCGGGCCAGGATTCAGCAATCTTCTGTTTGACAGGATCCACCTCATAAACCATTCGGAAGGCCGGGATATGTTTTTTGATTTCAGCCTCGATTATCTCCGGGGCAAAGCTCATGGCGGACACATTGAACGAATTGCGGTGTTTGAGCCCGTCCGGATCAGCTTCCATCAACTGGATGGCTGCCTGCAGGCAGTCGGGCATATACATCATATCCAGGTAGGTGCCGGACTTGAGAGGGCAATGGAATGTTTTTCCGACGAGTGCGGCATAAAAAATCTCCACCGCGTAATCAGTGGTCCCACCGCCCGGTGGTGTGACATTGGAAATGATTCCGGGGTACCGGACGCTTCGCGTATCCACGCCGTAACGCTCAAAATAATAATCACTTAAAAGTTCTCCGGCCACCTTGCTTATGCCGTAGATGGTTCCAGGTCTCTGAATGGTGTCCTGCGGGGTATTGTCCAGGGGAGTGGAAGGCCCGAAGGAGCCTATCGAGCTGGGGGTAAAGACACTGCAGCGGCACTGTCGAGCAACTTCGAGCACATTCAAGAGACCGTCGATTCCAACGCGCCATGCATCGAGCGGCCTGTTCTCGGCCGCAACAGACAGAAGCGCGGCAAGGTTGTATATGGTGTCGATTTTATGCTTTTTGACCGCTTCATAAATACGGGAGCCATCGGTGATGTCGACCATTTCCACGGGGCCCGCTTCGAACACCTCCCGGGGAGGCCTGGTTTTGCGTATCCCTGCAACGACATTCCCCTGACCGTACCTTTTCCGGAGTTCAGGAACAAGCTCCGATCCAATCTGCCCTGCCGATCCTATAACGAGGATATTGCGCATGGTGCCACACCAAAACCTTTCAGAAATCCGGTATCAAGGTCAACTTTGCTATTCCATTCATATCCTTGACTAAAAAAGTTCTTTCACAGCCGGAAACCTAGCTGGACGGTTTCGCCCTGTCAAGCCCTATTTAGATTTTCAATCGGTTGATCTGGGGTTTTGTCTCTTAGAATACTCAAGCCATCAGCCGTTAGCCGGGCGGAAAAATGAACTACTTTAAAAACAGCCGATTACGACAAGGATTACGACAATCGTTCGGCTTGGCCTCACTGACAACGATTTTGAAATACCATCTCCGGCTTATCGGCGTCCGAGTCGAAAAAAGCGCTGATCAGCTGCCGATACCGATACCGACCCCGCCGGAACCATCAATCAATAACAACATCGGCAGCTGAAGCCTTTGTCGGAATTTCAAGTACCCCTGGCTAGATTTAGGATTGACAGTTCACGAGGAATCTTGTATTGATCTTGCCATTGGGGCTGTAGCTCAGCCGGGAGAGCGCATGACTGGCAGTCATGAGGTCAGGGGTTCGATCCCCCTCAGCTCCACCAACAAAA
>CAYXDR010000109.1:0-8823 GCA_964463515.1 uncultured Desulfobacteraceae bacterium
TAAGGAATCAGCTTTTCCACCACCAGGTCTTGTTCCTTCATTTCCTCCGAGCTTTCATCCAGTGCTTTTTCAGGTGCCTGGCCGTGAAAGGTCAGAAGCATTCCTCCGGGGGCCGCATGGGGGCCGCACAGCCTGACGGTCCGGGCAAAAGGCGCCACCGCCCTGGCTGTCACCACATCGTATCCTACAGGATTCAACTGAAATGCACCAGGTTCGACCCTGCCCCTTGTCACCGATATGTTCTTAAGGTTTGCTTTTCGTATTACATGCTTTAGAAAATTCACGCGTTTTTGAACCGGCTCAACCAGCAGGAACTCAATCTCCGATCCACAAATTTTTAGCGGAAGCGCCGGTAGTCCGGCACCCGATCCCACATCGAGGAGGCTTCCCCCTGCAGGCAGCAGCGGGAACGGTACCAGGGAATCAAGCACTAACTCCCGGACAATGCGGTCGGGGGAAGAAGGCCCCACCAGATTTATTCGTAGGTTCCACCTGCACAGTTCGTCTAGATATGTTTCCAGGAGCTCCAGGTGGCCTTTCCGGAGTTCTATACCGATTTTTTCGATCCATGGAATATAGGCAGTCAGCGGGGATTGGGCCATCGTGATACTTCCGTGAATGTTTGAAACACGAAACAATTGCTTTCGAGAAATGATAAGACGCTGCAATGCGGGGTGTCAAGCTCGGGGAGGACTCGTAGTGGAGGGGGATCAGAGGCCGGTCAACGGTGCTTGACCGGGATGACGCAGGGTGGTAAAGTTTCCAACAATCTCCGAGACGCGCCCGAGATGCTAGGGGCCAGATTACTAATAACAACATCGGGTAATTGCGAGGTGCCGCAATGGCAAAAATGGATGAAGATGTCCCCCGCCGGGATGCATATGATGATTTTCTGGGTGAAGTTGACGAGCACGGGCGCGGAGAGGCTCACGTTCCCGGACAAGCTCTGGACGGCGGAGACATTCCTGTCAACGTCGGTTCGCGACTCAGGCAGGTGCGCGAGCAGCGGGCTTTGAGTATTTCCGACGTATCGAACCGGACCGGACTGGATGAGAATTTTCTGGAGCAGGTAGAGGCCGGTGAAATTTCTCCTCCCCTTGGTTCGGTCATCAAACTGTCCAAAGCGTTGGATATGAAGATCGGCTATTTCATCTCCGGTGAAGACGACAAACCGTATACGATTGTCCGTATGAGCGATCGCAAAGTTGTTTCTCGTTATGACTCAAAAAAAACCACCCGTTATGGATACGGATACGAGGCATTGGCCCCCCACAAAAAAAACCGCCACATGGATCCTTTCCTGGTGACTTTGAGCCCGGCGGACACCGAACACGAAAGGTCCACTCACGAGGGGCAGGAATTCATTTATGTGATCCGCGGGGCTATGGAGGTCCGCCTGGGAGACGAAATCCATGTCCTGGGTCCGCGTGATTGTATATATTACGATTCCACAGTTCCTCATTTGGTCAAATGCCACGGTAACGAAGAAACCAAGATCCTTGCCGTCCTTTATACCGAAAAATAGCATCGGAGTTGAGTTCTGATCAGCTTGAAATTACCCGGAAGGATATGAAGATGTCGTAAAGATCCCGCCGGACTTGCGTTGTGCGCCTGTTGGGTTGATGCGGTCCATAGGAATTCGCGGCGGAGTAGTAAAAGTATTGCAGCATAAAGACCTACTGAATTACCGGTACAGGACGGGAGGAGAGGTCTATGATCGTTTTCGAGCTTGAATGCACCCACGGCCACAGGTTTGAAGGATGGTTTGATGGTGTGGAGGCATTCGAATCACAGCTCAGTGGAGGCATGATCGTTTGCCCTTACTGTGAGGACACCGAGGTACGTAAAGTTATGTCCCCGGTGGCGGTAAAGAAGTCGGCGCCCGAGACCGCTCCGCAGAAGGGCACTGGAGTCGATTACCATCGGCTCGCGGGTGAGATGGTAAAATATATGAAGGATAATTTCGAAGACGTGGGGACGGATTTTGCCGCGGAAGCCCTGAAGATGCATTACGGCGTGACCGAAAAGAAGAATATCCGGGGCTCGGCTACCTTTGAAGAAGAAAAAACGTTGAAAAAAGAAGGCGTGGAATTTCAAAAAATTATGGTTCCTAAAATCGAAGAAGATAATACGAATTGAGATATTTTTTCAGGAGGCTGTCATATGGCTAAGATTGCAAAGGCGATTATCAGCGTGACCGACAAGACTGGCGTGGTGGAGTTCGCCAGAGAAATTTCCGAGATGGGGGTGGATATTCTTTCCACCGGCGGAACCGCGAAGGCCTTGCGTGAAGGAGGTGTGGATGTCACCGACATCTCTTCTTATACGGGTTTCCCAGAAATGATGGACGGGCGGGTTAAGACCCTTCATCCAAAAGTCCACGGTGGACTGCTTGGCCTGCGGGATAACCCGGAGCATAAGCGGATGATGGACGCCCATGGTATTGCACCCATCGATCTTGTGGTCGTGAATCTCTATAAATTCGAAGATACCGTTGCCAGACAAGGAGTGGGGCTGGAGGAAGCTATCGAAAATATCGATATCGGGGGGCCCTCCATGCTCAGGTCTTCAGCCAAGAATTTCAAGTATGTGACTGTCGTGATCGATCCTGCCGACTACCGGGTCGTTATCGACGAAATGAAAACGTCGGGAGGGGAGACCACCCTTTCAACCAGGTTCCAGCTCGCCAGAAAAGTTTTTTCCCTAACTCACCGATATGACGGTGCAATCAGCGACTATCTGAATTCAGTGAATTTGTAATTTCACCAGAAGTTTCGGTTTCTTTTTCCGGGCACGGCATGTTCTTGTGAACATGCCTGCCCTTTTTACGGCAGAAAACGGCTTGGAATGTCCTGCAGCTGCCGGAACCGTCAAGCGCTTCTTCCCTGGGCCATTCTGCATACTTGCAGTTGTAATCACAAAAGTTCACTGTTCCTTTCCGTGTTCGGCCTACTGGTCGCAGGAGGGGGGCAACCAAGTCAGGGCTTGATCCAGGATGCCAGCAAAAACGCACCGGTGTCCGGATTCGAGCGTCGCTTGCTCATTTCTATTTCCCTGGCCAGCGACGGATCTTCGGTCTTCTCGAAATGCACAGCTGTTTCAAATCTGCCTTTCACCGGTGTGAGGTCCATCATTTCCTGCGGAGATCTGAATCGGATTTCCTTGAAGATGTCATGGCCTTTCCTGCCCGCTTGGCTGCGGCGTTCCGCCCAGGGGCTCAGGCTGTTTAGAGTGGCTACCAGGACTTCGCCCCCGGGCCTGGTAACCCGGAACAATTCCCCAACGGCCCGGGCGGCGTCTTCGATGAATTCCACCGCGGTCACCGAGACTGCCTTGTCGAAGGATTCATCAGCAAACGGAAGTGCCGTCATGTCGCCTGTGACCGGGAAAAAGGGGCGGCCGAAAAGTTTTGCTGCGGCGCGTGCAACCATGGGGTGGGAAAGTTCGAGACCGATCACCTCTGCTCCGGCGTCAAGAAAATCCGCAGTGAAGATGCCTGTTCCGCACCCGGCATCGAGGACACGTTGTCCGGGGCCCGGTTTGAGGCGGCTCATGACCAGTTTGCTTTCGAACTCCTTTATGATACAGCCTATTGGAGTTTCAAACCATTTGTCATATTTTTCAGGCCATTCATCGAAAATCTGTTTTTCCTTCATTTCAGGCTCTGCCCATTTCCACTAACGTGTCGAAAAAAATTTTATAGAACTTTTCGTTTTCGGCAATCGAAGTTTTCAAAATGCCGCTCAGCTTGTCAATATCTCTAACGTTGACTACGAGGTTAGCGCTCAAGGAGTAAGCCATCATGTTGTCGGTGGTTTTGAAATTATCGCCGATAAGCGCAAGGAACATCTTTCTGCGCACGCTCATGGACTGACGGTTCAAATACCCGAGAACCGGACTTTCGGGCGAGCCATGCCCGTCGAAGCCGTCAGAGAGCAGGATCAGGTCGAAGTGATGAAAACGGAGCTTGCCGACCGCCTCTCGGCTGTTTTCCACCTTGAGTGCCTGGTAACCTATCGACTCGGCAACGTTTTTGAGTGTTTCGCTTTGGGAGTCATCCTGCCCCATCACCAGCGCCAGCTTCTTTCCCTCCTCGAAAATGTCGAGAGCCGAATCGTCGTGGTTATATTGTTCTTCTTCGGCCGGGGGCTCAGGCAGGGTGTTTTCCTCGAAGGGCGGCGGTTCCTGCTGCTGGATATCGGTTTGTTCTGCAGTCTGTAAGTCTGCGGTTTCCTTCCCGCCGGTGTCGATGGTGATCTTGTTCTTGCATTTCGGACAATTGATCGCCACCCGACGATTGGGAGGGAGTTTTTCATCCGGTATGTTCAGCCGGGCGTTGCAGTGTTGGCAGGTTACTTCCATCAATCGCTCCTGTTTATGGTTGAAATCGGAGTGTTATTCCTGTTTACCATAGTCCTCATCTATGCTCAATCCTTCGATCGTAGTGGTTTTTTCACCCCGGGCCGCCTTGATCTGGTCTATGGCGCGTCCTACCACGGCCTTGCGCGAGGAATAGCTCATAGCAGTTTCCTCATCGATTTTCCCTTGCTGGAATAAGTCGGAAATACATTGATCGAAGGTCATCATGCCGAACGCCTGGCTCCCCTCGATGATCTCGTAGTAGGTTTTTCCTTCGGATTCTCCATGCAGGATGGTGTCTTTGACCCTGAGGTTGGAGCCCATAATTTCAAATGCTCCTACCCTGCCTCCGCCCACCTTGGGGAGAAGCCTCTGGCAAGCAATCCATCTCACGGTGTCTGCGAGGCGTATGCGGATCTGCTTCTCTTCCTCCTGGTCGAACATGCCTACGATTCTATTGATTGTCTGGCCCGCGTCGACGGTATGAAGGGTGCTTACCACGAGATGCCCGGTTTCCGCTGCAGAAAGGCCTATTTCGACGGTTTCCCTGTCCCTCATCTCGCCCACCAGGATGACCTTGGGTGCCTGCCGCAGCGCCGCCCTCAACCCGGAGGCGAAGGTATCGAAATCGATACCCAGCTCCCTCTGGTTGAATGTCGCTTTCTTCTGCGAGTGGACAAATTCTACGGGGTCTTCCAGCGTCACCACATGGACGGATTTCTGTTCGTTGATTTCATTCAGCACAGCGGCGAGGGATGTGGATTTTCCGCTTCCGGTGGCGCCCGTGACCAGGATGATTCCATTCTTTTCGGCTGTCATCTTCGAGAAGGCTTCGGGAAGGTTGAGGTCCTGGATGGTGGGGATTTTTGTTGCCAGCTGGCGCATAACGACGGAATAATAACCTTTCTGGGAAAAAATATTGACCCTGAACCTGGCCTTACCGGCCAACTGGTAGCTGGAGTCGCATGAGCCCTCTGTCAACAGGGTCTTGGTGAGCCTGCGGTCTCCTCCTATCAGATTAAGGGCGAAAATTTCAGCCTGGAACGGAGTTATTCTGCTTATGGCGGGTTTCAACGGCACAGGTTTGAGCTGCCCGGAAGATTCCACCTGGAAGGGTTTGTCCACCGTCATGTTCAGATCTGATACTCCGTCATAGGAATCCAGCATCGAGTTCAGGATATAATCTATTTGCTGTTTTCTCATGTCATCCCCCCAAGGGCTGTTCAGATGGAGTTTCGGCTTTAAGCTTCCGTGAAATCGTCAGGCGGATTTTTCAAGAATCCTACGAATTTGTTTTTATCGATAGCTTTTGCATAGGCTTCTTCCGGGCTGATCATTTTCTTTTGAAGGAAAATCGTTATGGCATCGTCCAGGGTCTGCATGCCGTATTTTTTCCCTGTCTGGATCATGGAGGGTATTTGGAATGTTTTGGCCTCGCGGATCAGGTTTCTTACCGCCGGGGTGGCGATCATGATTTCCAGCGCTGCGCATCTTCCCTTTTTATCGACCCTTTTAAACAGGTTCTGGGCGATAACGGCCCTCAAGCCGTCAGAGAGGGTGTTCCGCATCTGTTCCTGCTGGCTGACCGGGAAGACTTCGATAACCCTGTCCACTGTTTTTGCTGCACTGCTGGTGTGCAGGGTTCCGAACACCAGGTGGCCGGTGGAGGCCGCTTCGACGGCGAGGGCAATCGTTTCCAGGTCCCGCATTTCGCCGACGAGTATGACGTCCGGGTCTTCCCTTAGGGCTCCTCTCAGAGCGGAGGAAAAGCTCTTGGTGTGAAGCCCGACTTCCCTGTGGTTGACAATCGCTTTTTCGCTTTTGTGAACAAATTCGATTGGGTCTTCTATGGTTAGTATATGGTCTTTCCGCGTTTTGTTGGCTTCGTCTATTATGGCGGCCAGGGTTGTGGATTTGCCGCTTCCAGTGGGGCCTGTGACCAGAACAAGCCCTCTCGGAAGGCTGGCCAGTTTGCGCACCACCGGAGGGAGGCCGAGCTGATCACATGTAAGCACTGTGGATGGAATTTCCCTGAAAACCGCCGCGACCCCGTTTTTCTGCATAAAAAAGTTCGCCCGGTAGCGGGCCAGGCCTGGTATTTCGTATGCAAAGTCAACGTCTCCGGTTTCTTCAAAAACCTTGACCTTGTCTTCGGGCGCTATTTCGTAGAGCATGGACTTCAGACTGTCGGTTTCCAGTTCACGGAATTTCACCCGTTCCAGTTCCCCGCGGATGCGCAGGACCGGCTGCTGGCCGGAAACCAGGTGGAGGTCGGATGCGCCCTGATCGTTCATTAATTTGAAGAAAGCATCTATTTGTGCCACATTATACCTCCCAGAAATTCACGGTGAACTCCGATACCAAAAAAGCTGTAAAAAGGGGAACATGGCTCTGGACAGTTCAGACAGTCAAGCATTATACATACAAATTGCAGACGTTCAAATTAAATTTTTGCCGCTGCTCGGCAGCCACCGGTGTTGACAAGCTGCGCATGCGCTAGGATAATCGCCCAGCATCCCGGTCAGGTGAGTGTGAATTGCCGTGCACGGTGAAAGGAGAGGCTTATGGCACGAAAAAAAGTATCCATAGTGGACCTGCAAAACAAAAAGGCTGAAGGCCGCAAGATAACCATGATGACGGCCTACGACCATCCGACCGCCAGGTTGGTGGATGAAGCCGGCCTTGACATCATTTTGGTGGGAGACAGCCTGGGCATGGTTGTGCTGGGATATTCATCAACCGTTCCGGTCACAATGGACGAAATGGTTCATCATTGCAAGGCGGTATGCAGGGGAGCCGGTGGCTGCTTCGTGATCGGGGACCTTCCTTTCATGTCCTATCAGGTGAGCGTGGAAAAAGCGGTGGAGAACGCAGGCCGCTTGATCAAGGAAGCCGGCTGCGATGCGGTTAAGCTGGAGGGCGGTGCTGAAATGTGTTCCGTGGTAAGAGCCGTTGTGAGTGCCGGCATTCCCGTATGCGCTCATATCGGACTGACACCCCAGAGCGCTACGAAACTCGGCGGCTTCAAGGTCCAGGGCCGGGATCTCGCAGGTGCCAGGGAATTGGTCGTCTCGGCGGAGGAGCTTGAAAAGTCCGGCGCCTTCATGCTTGTGGTGGAGTGCATACCGGACCAGGTGTCCCAAAAGATAACCAGCCGTTTGAAAATTCCGACCATAGGAATCGGTGCAGGTGTTCATTGCGATGGCCAGGTGCTGGTTTATCACGACACTGTGGGTCTTTTCGAGAGGTTCACTCCGAAGTTCGTCAAGAGATACGCTGAAATTTCACCTGTGATCCGGGATGCACTCGGTCGTTTCAAAGAGGAAGTGGAGACATGTCGATTCCCGGCCCCGGAGCATTCATTTATCATGGAGAAGGAGGAGGCGGAGCGGCTGGATGCTGACAAGGCTGTGACATAAACAAAGTTACCGGGTGGAAAAATGAGCGGACCGACCGGATACATCGAAGTTGACATGTTTTCGAGTGATGTGGATGATGAATCCCATCCCGAGGCGGCGGCTTTCAGGGATCTGCTTGAAGCTGTTGCGGCTGAATACGGCTGCACTCTCTGCTCTTTCGATGTTCGGAGCGGGACTGCGGTTTTTTCATTCGACAGTGAAGAGTTGACGGCCGAAATTCTGAAACTGCTTCGACAGGACGGGATAGATGAACCTTGACCACATCGCGGTAGTGCTTCACCGGCCTCAAATCCCGGAAAACATAGGTGCGGCGGCCAGGGCGGTCAAAAACATGGGCCTCAGCCGCTTGGTGCTGGCCGCGCCCGAGAACTGCGACCTTTCCCGGGTTGTCAAAATGGCCACCGGCACCTCTTTGGACGTTATTGAGCAGATGGAGGTTTACGATAATTTGGAACAGGCACTCGGCCCGTTTCATTTCGTTGCAGGGACCACGGCCCGCACCGGTTCCCACCGTCCGCCCATGACGACGCCCCGCGGGCTTGCCGGCGCGCTTTCGGAAATATCGAATCTGAACGATGCAGCCGTCCTTTTCGGCCCCGAAGACAGGGGGCTCGCAAACGACGACCTTCGGTTTTGTCACACCATCGTTCGGATACCCACGGCAGGGTTTTCGTCCATCAACCTTGCCCAGGCGGTGATGATCATCTGTTATGAATTGCTTATGGCTTCGGCGAAACCGGTGGAGAAATCCGTCCCCAGGCTGGCTGATGGCTTCGAGCTTGAGGGGATGTACTCGCATCTTAAGGAGGTGTTGCTTAAAATCGGATTCATCGACCGCCAGAATCCCGAGCATTGGATGCTGAACCTGAGGAGGTTTTTTTCCCGAATCCAGTTGCGTGCCAGGGAAGTGAGGGTCATAAGAGGAATCTGTCGGCAGATGGACTGGTACACCGAACAAATAAAGAAAGGCGAAAGGGGCGCTCATGAAACGAATTCAAGCCACCATCGAGTCGATGACGACTGAAGAACTCTCCCGGTTTGTGGT
>CAYXDR010000110.1:0-8811 GCA_964463515.1 uncultured Desulfobacteraceae bacterium
GACGTGTCGATAAGATCAGCCTTCCTCAGCTCGCTCATAAGGCCGGGAACTCCTCCCGCCCGATACAGATCAATGACATGATCTGGGCCTGCCGGTGCAAGTGAAGTCAGGTGGGGTACTTTGCCGCTTGCGGCATCAAAATCCGAAAGGCCCAGCTCAACACCCGTGTAATAGGCAATCGCCGGCAGATGAAGCGCTGAATTGGTCGATCCTCCTAGAGCCATATCCACGGCAACGGCGTTCAAAAAAGTTTCCCTTGTCATAATCTGAGATGGTTTAAGACCCCTCTTCACGAGCTGAACAGCCTGGTATCCGGTTTGTTTCGCTATGCGTATCCGCTCGGAAAACACCGCCGGAACGCTCCCGTTGAACGGGAGAGACATTCCGAGCGCCTCTGAAAGATGGCACATCGTGTTCGCAGTGAACATCCCGGAACAGGAACCGGGCCCGGGGCAACCCTTGCACTCGATTTCATACAGTTCGGCCTCATCTATCTGGCCGCTTTTAAAGCGCCCGACCGCCTCAAAAACCTTGTCCACCCCTATATCACGGCCTCCCACCCTTCCGGGAAGCATCGGACCCCCGGCTAAAAAAATCGCAGGGATGTCGATGGCTCCAGCCGCGATGAGCATACCGGGTACGATCTTGTCGCAGGAAGACATCAAAACAAGCCCATCGAAAGGGTGGGCCGTCGCCATGATTTCTATGGAATCGGCAATCAGCTCCCTGCTTGGCAGGCTGTATTTCATACCGACATGGTTCATAGCGATCCCGTCGCATACTCCTATGGTATTGAAAACCATCGGGGTTCCGCCGGCTGCATAAACACCTGCCTTTACGGCTTCCACCAGGCGGTCCAGATGCATGTGCCCGGGAATTATATCATTAAAGGAATTGGCTATTCCAATGACAGGCCCGACCATCTCCCAGTCGCAGAAACCGTCCGCCCGCAAAAGGGACCGATGCGGAGCCCGCTCAGGGCCTTTGGTCATAAGTTCACTTCGTTTTTCCATCCGTGGTTTCCTCCATTCGTGTTGCAATTAAAAAAATGACCGCAATACACCTGCGGGACTCGCTCTTTCTGATTCTATATCATCCCGGTGACCGCGGATCAAGCCGCTTTATGAGCTTGCGTTTGAAACAGTCATACTCTAATATCCTCTTCTTTACAGGAGGCACCAAATGACTTCGGGAGACAACCCTCGCCAATCTCCGCTTCGCTGGTACGATCCCATTCTTCTGACTACGGTCCCGCCGCTGGCCGGGTTTCTTGTTTCGGCCCTCATGCGTTCATGCAGGCTCACGGCGGAATTCGGGAAAAAAGAAGCGCAAAAAAACCTCGCGCGGTCAGGGGGAAGGGCTGTTTATGTAACCTGGCACCAGCGCATGTCCTATCATTTTCACTATTTCGGAAACATGCACCTCTTGATGATGATCAGCGCAAGCAGGGACGGTGAATACGCCGCGAAACTGGCTTCATGCTTTGGTTTCCGCTACGTGAGAGGTTCTTCCACCCGGGGTGGATCGCAGGCCCTTAAAAACATGGTTGCGAGGCTCAACAAAGGCTATGACAGCGCCGGGATGCTCGCAGACGGGCCTCAAGGCCCGCCCAGGGTTGTAAAAATGGGCTCACTGATCATGTCCAGGGACACCGGACTTCCGCTCATAGGGATCCTGTGGGGGGCAGACAAATGCTGGACTTTCAATTCCTGGGACAGGTACCTCGTGCCGAAACCCTTCAGCCGGGTCGTTATAAAATACACCGAACCCATGTGGATACCCCCGGGAACCTCGGGGCCGGAGTTGGAAAAGGTCCGGGCCGAATTCGAACGTAGCCTCAATGAAGCAGCCCGCTTCTGCGACCTTTATTTCGGCCTGGAACGACCATCGCGTCGCATTGGTCCGGACGAACCCCGGGAATCCTCACCTTCACCGTGAAACACCTGTAAAAACCGCAGACCCAACGGAAAAACAGATTGACGTGCCGGCAGAAATCATGCGGATGAGGCAAAAGGCTATCAGGTTTCCATTTGTACTTTCTCTGCTAAAAAGCAGATTTACCTAGTTTCCATCCGGAAATACCGGATGGGCACTACCTATAAATTACCCGATTTGATCTTGACACCGCCCCTTGAAACCTCCTATCCTCGATTCCGCATGAGCGATGAATGCGGTCCCGCCTTCAAACACGAAAGGACTCCGCCCGAATAATTTTTAAGGGTCCGGCAGCGATAACTCACAAGGCCATCCCGGCACAGATGCAGGTTTCTGATGCATCCATGCGGAGTAATAAAATCGAGATCAACCAGGGGGACCGTACTCGATTCAGCTTATTGAAAGGGGGTGAAATTACGCAAAAACATTGGTACCTATTTTTTATTAATTTACACTGAAAACTATTGATACGGGGAGGAAGCAAAATGTTGAAAAAAACAAAACTTATGTCCATATTTTCCTGCTCTCTTTTAATCACCGCTTTCATATTTAATCAGGCGACGGCCGAGGACCTGCCGAAACTTACATTGAAGGTTTCGCAGGCAATGATGCCGAAAACCAGCAACACCCACCAGTTGATCGAAGAGATGGCCGAAAAGGTAACCGAACGCACAGATGGAAAAATCACATGGAAAATTTTCGGCCCTGAAATCGGGGACTGGGCGGAACTCGAACGAATGACAAAGCGGGGCGCAGTCGACATGCAGTTCAATTCCTTCGACACCAGTCTCGACCCGCGTTGGAGCCTGCCTAACATGCCTTTCACCGTGAGTTCCTGGGAACAGGCACGCGAAGTTTATGCAAAAGGCGGTATAATAGAGAAGATCTGTGCTCCATGGGCCGAAGAAAAAGGGTTGAAATACCTGGGACCATGGCTTAACAATCTTGCGAGCCTTGGCATGAAGGAAAAGGTCGTGACCACTCCCGAAGGAGCCAAGGGGTTGAAAATTCGGGTTCCGCCCGTCGAATCCTACCGGTGCTTCGTCGAAAAAATGGGTTTTTCGACGGTGACCATCCCCTGGGCCGAAGCTCCAACCGCAGTGGCGACAGGGCTTGTCGACGGATGGGTCGGAAGCGGTGCGGTTTATATGTATGATTTATTCAGGGATGTTGCCAGCGTGATGATAGTCACATTGGATTCCCCCGAGGCCTGGCACGTGACGTTTAATCTTAAAAAATGGAACGATTTGCCTGAAGCCTATAAAAAAATCATACAGGAAGAAACCAATAAGGTTATCGAAAAACATCTTAACAACATAGAAAAGGAAGAACTCGACAACCAGGCAAAACTCAAAGAAGCCGGCTGGACGATCGTCGATATGGCCAAGGATCATCCCGAGGACCTGGCCCGGTGGAAGAAATTGTCGATGGAGTGCTGGACGGACATGGCGCCAGTTATCGGCGAGGAGAACCTTGACAGGCTCAAAGCTGCAGTAAGTGATTGACGAAAACAAAGTGCTGAGACATGTTCCGTCCCGGCCTACGGGCTTCGGGACGGAACATGGAGCCTTATCATGAATCCATGACAGGCGGGGAGAAAGACGCGTGGTACTTCAATCAAAAATTCGGTCCGCAGGCTCAATCATGGCCAGGGTTCAACGCAGTTTCCTGTTCTACCTTCTGCTGATCCTTACCCTGGCGATGCTGGTTGAGATATTATCCCGCTTTTTCCTTAACAAGTCGGTTTTCGGGCTTTCGGACTTTATAGGGTATTCTTCGGTATGGCTCTACGCAATCGGAGCATCCTATGCAACGTTTGAACGAACGCACATAAAAGCCGAATTTTTGAGCGCATTTCTGGGATCCGACAGGGCGCGGCATTTCTGTCGCTTCGTGGCCGCGTCCGTTTCCATATTCATGTCGGCAATATTTACCAAGTGGAGTTACGAACTCTGCCTCTACAGCGTCGAGATACAGGAAAAAACCCATGCTTACCCGGTTCCCAAGGTTATTTTCCAAACCTCCTTTTTCGTGGGCGGTATATTAATGACGATATATTTCATAGTTGAAGCAGTTTCTCATTTTATTTCCTTTAAAAACAATAAACCATTTACGGTAAATGAAGTAATTCCTCTGAGGTGACTTCTTGGAAATAGTCCTTCTCGGTTTCGTAGTTTGCCTGATATTGATAGTCGTCGGCGTCCCGATCGCCATGGCTTTCGGTGTGCTGACCCTTATTCTCCTTGGCTGGTCGGGGCAGGATGCCGGCTACCTGGTTGAAGTTACATACAGGCGCGTCGACACGATCCTGCTGATGTCCGTACCTCTTTTCATCCTGTTCGGTTCGCTTCTGGACGCCACGGGGCTCGCCTCCCGGCTCGTGGAATTCGTCAACCTGCTTCTTGGAAAAGTCCGCAGCGGGCTCGGAGCGGTGACTGTCGTCACCACAGCCCTTTTCAGCTCCATTTCGGGAACCGACTCGGCGGCCATTGCCTGTATCGGAACGGTTATGATACCGCGCCTTGTCGAAAAAGGTTACACCAGGGGGCACGCAACCGCGCTTGTCGCCTGTTCCGGCATATTGGGCCAGCTGGTACCTCCGAGCGTGCCCATGATCTTCTACGCTATAATCACCGGCAACTCAATTCTCGGAGTCTGGTTCTCTACCCTGGGCCCGGCGATGGTCATTATCGTAATGTATATCTTCCTGAATGCCGTAATGACCAAAAATATGCCCATAGTGGTGGTTGAAAAAGCCGAATCCCTGAGTGTGTATTTCGGGAACCTGGCACGAACAGGCCTCAGATGTCTCCCCGTGATAGCTCTTCCGGTGCTGATTTTCAGTTCCCTCTATTCCGGGCTGATTACGCCGACCGAAGTAGCGACGCTGGGAGTCGTCTACGTGGTTATTATGGGATACGGCTACAAGGCCCTCAAATGGAATGACATCAGACAGGCCATGATCACTACGGCTGCGATCAGCGGTGCCGTTACACTGATGTTTTATTTCACCGAAACCGCCAGCAGAATACTCATCCTTGAAGGCATCACCGATAAAATGGGGCAGTGGATCGTCACACATTCCCCGAATCAAGTCGTGACCCTCCTGATGTTAAATATCATTCTGCTGCTCATGGGAATGATGATGAACGATCTAAGTGGAACGGTTCTTTCAGCCGGCCTGCTGTGGCCTATTGCCCATGCAGCCGGGGTTGATCCCTACCATTTCGCTGCCATAACCGGGGTTAACCTTGGCCTGGGGACCGTGACACCGCCCACGGCCCCCATGCTTTTCCTGGCGGGAAGAATCGGGCAATGCTCGGCCGGTGAATATATACGGCCGGCTCTGGTGTTGATGTGGGCCGGCATGCTGCCGGTTCTCGCTCTTACCACCTACTGGCCTGACCTCTGTCTTTTCGTCCCCCGCCTGGCGGGCTATGTTCACTGAATGAAGCCGGGGCCGAACAATTCCTGCATATACTTGAATTCATGGATAGGCATACGCTCAAATCGGACATACTTCTGCTGCTCACTGCTGTGATATGGGGATTTGCATTCGTGGCGCAGCGCGTGGGAATGGACTTCGTCGGCCCATTCACGTTCAACGGTGTGCGCTTTGCCTTGGGAAGCCTGGTTCTTTTGCCATTCATTGCGGCTGCAGGGCCCAAAAGATCTTTATCTGGAGATTTATCCCGCACAAAAAAACGAACCGGTTCGATTCTGCCCGGAGCAATCGCCGGCGTGGTTCTTTTTTTCGGCTCTTCACTGCAGCAGATGGGATTGGTTTACACCACCGCCGGAAACGCCGGCTTCATAACAGGGCTATATGTCGTCATGGTTCCGATGCTGGGCCTGATTTGGCGGCACAGGCCCGGCACCGGTACATGGGTGGGAACGATTCTGGCGGCTTGGGGCCTCTATCTGTTGAGCGTCACCGAATCACTGCATATCGCCCCGGGTGACCTGCTGGTTTTGATGAGTGCGGTGATGTGGGCTGTTCATGTTTTGATCATCGGCTGGATGTCACCCAGGCTGGACCCGCTAGTTCTTGCCTGCAGCCAGTTCGCAGTGTGCTCCTTGCTGAGCTTGGTAACGGCCTTTGCCACGGAAGCGATCACGGCTGACGGCCTCACGGGGGCGCTGATCCCGATCCTGTACGGCGGGGTTTTATCCGTAGGGCTCGCATACACGCTCCAGGTGGTGGCACAGCGCGATGCACCGCCTGCCCATGCAGCCGTAATACTCAGCCTGGAAGGGGCCTTTGCGGCACTTGGAGGACGACTGCTTCTGGCCGAACAGCTCACCGCCAGAGGTTATGCCGGCTGCGCCCTGATGCTTGCAGGAATGCTCCTTTCCCAGCTCTGGGGAAGTGGCGTGCTGCGCAGGGCTTCCGGCGCTTGCAAAACAGACGGCAGCCGGGTATAAAAAAGGCTGCATTGTGGCTCCATCCACCACCCGTAAAACCGGCGCCTGCCCGGGAAAACCCGCCAGGCGCAGTCGAAATTTCCGTATGAACACTGAACCCCGGATTCCTCGAGGTGCCGTATGACCGTTGTTTTTCGCTCCATTTGCACCTTTACAGAACTTCACAATCCCATGAAGGATTTCTCTCTGGATAGAATACCCCTGGAGATAAGATTCGACCCGCTGACAGGCCGCACATCGAGGGTTTTCGACCTTCCTTACAGTCCACCGCCCCGCCCGGACCTGGAAAAGGCTGCTTCCCACACCCGGCAGGACTTCTGCCCCTTCTGCCCCGAAAATGTAGAAAAATCCACTCCCCGTTTTCCCGCGGCCCTCCTTACTGAAGGCAGGCTTCGCGAAGGTCGGGCCGTAGTGGTACCGAACCTTTTACCCCTTGATAAATACGCGGCGGTTTGTGTCATGTCCGACTCCCACTATATACCCATAGAGGGGCTTAAAGGCCTGGTTCTTAGTGACGCACTGAAGGCGTCGTTCCGGTTTGCGGAAAGGGTCCAGGAATTTGACCCGCTGGTTAGGGCATGTTCGGTCAACTGGAATTTCATGCCTCCAGCGGGCTCGAGCATCATGCATCCCCACCTGCAGATAAACTGCGGACAGGCGGCCACCAATGAATTGCGGGCACAGCTGGCTGGAAGCCTCCAATACACAGCTTGCGGTTCCGGGGATTTCTGGCAGGATTATATAGCACAGGAAAAGTCGGCGGGTAAAAGATATCTGGGAAAAGTCGGCCCGGTATCCTGGTGTGTCGCATTTGCACCTAGGGGATTTCTCCCGGATATCTGGGGCATATTCGACAGGCAGGACACCATATCTCTATCCGAATCCGAAATGAACGATTTCGCCCGGGGGCTTTCATATATTATTTCCTATTTCGCTTCAGAAGGTCTTTACAGTTTTAACATGGCCCTGTTCTCATTCAAAGATGCCCCTTACTTCCGGCCCAACGTCAGAATCACCCCCCGCCTTCTCACACGTGCAATCGGAAACAGCGATCACACATACCTGCAGGCACTGCACCGTGAGCCCTACTGTGTCAAGAAACCTGAATCCGTATCGGGCCGGGTCAAAAAATTTTTCGAAGGAGATTGTTCATGAAAATCGTGGTGCTGGATGGCTACACTCTCAATCCCGGAGACAATCCGTGGGATCGTGTCGAGGCTTTCGGCGACTTGACAGTGCATGAGCGAACCGATCCGGAGTTGGTCGCCGAGGCGGCCGCCGGTGCGGAAATACTTTTAACCAACAAGACACCGGTGACCGCCGGCACTCTGAAGGAACTGAAAGCGTTAAAATTCATTTCAGTCCTTGCAACCGGCTATAACATCGTCGATATAGAAGCCGCCGGAAAACTCGGAATTCCGGTTTCAAACATTCCAGAATACGGCACCGACTCGGTGGCCCAGTTCACGATGGCTCTTATTCTGGAGCTTTCCCACCACGTGGGGCGACACAACCTCAGTGTACACGACGGAGACTGGAGCTCATGCCCTGACTGGTGCTACTGGCGTACGCCCCAGGTGCTGCTGAATGGAAAAACAATCGGGATAGTAGGTTTCGGAAGGATCGGAAGACGTTTAGGTGAACTGGCCCATGCTTTCGGCATGAAAGTGCTGGCATTCGACACAGCCCCGGCCAACGCACCGGGCTATGAGCCTTTCGAATGGGCACAAGTCGATAGAATATTCAGCGATTCCGATATCGTAAGCCTCCACTGTCCTCAAACCCCTGAAAATACTGAATTTGTACGAAAATCCCTACTGAAGAAAATGAAAAAAAACGCGTTTTTTGTCAATGCCGCCAGGGGAGGGCTCGTAAGAGAAAAGGATCTGGCCGAGTCACTGAACGCCGGCGTTTTGGCGGGGGCGGCGCTTGACGTGGTTTCGGAGGAACCAATAAGGCCTGAAAACCCGCTCCTTTCGGCTAAAAATTGCCTATTGACGCCCCATATGGCCTGGAGCACTCTGCAAGCACGCCGCCGCTTAATGGACGGTACAGCGGAAAACATCCGCGCCTTTCTCGCCGGCAAACCCATCAACGTCGTCAACCACGGGTTTCTCGGCTGAGGCCGATACGCCTGAGAAACGGGCCGGCCATATCCTTAATCGAGCCGAGCTCTTCGCACCGGAAAAGCCTGGCCGAGGAGGCAAAAAGCACCACGCCTGCGACCACAAGCACCGCCAGTGCGGCAACCTTCGCCGCAAAAGGCCCCTGCCGAGGGACCGGCAAAACGGTCGCCTGGAGGGCCATCAAGCCGATCCCCATAATCAGAGCTGAAGCAATACACCGAACCGCCGACACGGCTATATCCCGGAGCCGGAAGTCACTGATTCTCCGCTTCAACATAATCACGAGTAACGAGAATTGCACGGTGGAGGCCAGGGAAAGGGCCAG
>CAYXDR010000111.1:0-6431 GCA_964463515.1 uncultured Desulfobacteraceae bacterium
AGGAACAGGCAAGCTCGCAAAGCCTGCAGCCCACGCAGCGGTCCACATCCACGGTTATGGACATTCAGTCATCCCCCCCCCGGGAAGGCAGAATTACCCCGGCTGTCTCCAACTTCTCAGCCGCCGAGCCGAGGCCGGCCTCATGAACTCTTTCCCTGGTCGGCCAGCCGCTGGCCGAATCATAACCGTGAATGCGGTAGTAGTCGTCGAGCATTTTTTCCCAGCTGACCGAATCCAGGCATTGCCCTTTGAAAGGTCCGTCCTCGACGGGTATGGAAGCCAGTTTTCCCGGCGCGCGCGCATCCCGGCGGCCGAAACCCGCATGAAGGAGGTTGAATAAATGCTCGAGCACTTGCAGCCTGGCGCCTTCTTTCATCAGGTCTTCCGCCGTTCGGCTGCTTCCCGTTGCCAGCCGGTAAAAGAGAGCGATCTGCTGGGGTGTAAACAGGCCCAACTCCATCCACATGGAAGGCAGATAGCACAAGCCCATCATGTCCACCACACCCTTGTAGTTCTCATACCACATTACCAGATCAGCCTTGTTTTCGTATGCCGTAGGGTCTTCGACATCTCCGATTCCGAAATAAACCTGGCTTTGCTCTTGACTGATATGTTGAGCCTCGACAGCGGGAGCTCCCCGCAAATGCCCGCCACCCTTGGTGCTGGTGACGATTCCGAGCGCCCATGCCTTGTGCGACCGCATAGCCGCCTCCATCAAGGCATTTCCCTGCGCGGTTATCGTCAACCGCTCACTGCCTCTGCCGACACGGCGCGCAGCCGCCGTCACGCCGTCAGCCAGCACCTCTCCGAAGCCTGTACGCGAAGCTATCTGCCCAATCAGCCGCATCAAGGGCCTTCCGTCCGACCAGCGCAATGTCATGCCTCCAGTGTCACGCTCGTCTATCAATCCACTTTCAAAGCACTCCACCGCCCAGGCAAGTACAGCGGAGGTATGGTCTCCATCAAGACCGTGGCGGTTTGCCAGGCTATGCAGGTTCATTACCATTTCCGGATCGGTTATATCCAGATTAGAGGCGAAAGCGCGCCAGGAATTGGCCTGGAGGCCTTCGCATAAGCCCTTCCCGGCCCTGTATACAGCGCTGCAATAAACGGGGCAGGCGAAACATGAATGTCGCCTTACCAGGTAGCGTTCGTCGATGGTTGCCCGGTCCACCTTGGATATGGCCTCCTCGTTCCAGAAGCTCCGAGTCATGTTGCGGACCGCGTGGGGACGCCTGTCGCCGGGCCCCAGATATGCGGCAAGTGTTCCACCCTGTCTGTGCACCTGAACGAAACGGCTTTTTTCAATGGTTTCGCGGTTGTAACGAAACACCTCCTTTAAAAGATCATCCGGATGAGCCACCGTGATCGATCCGGTGCCGCGTACGGCGACGGCCTTCAAATTCTTCGATCCAAGCACTGCACCGCTTCCACCGTAGCCGGCGGCCCGTCCCCTGTCTCCGATGATACAGGCAAAACTCACCTCGTTTTCGCCGGCGGACCCGATACAAAGGGTTTTGAGATGCGGCTCTTCTTCGAGCTGCTTTATTCGGCTTTCTGTTTCCCATGTGTCAAGCCCCCGGAGAGGTTCAGCGTCACGGAAAAACACGCGGCCGTCCTTTATGTAAAGATAGGCAAGACGCCTGCTTCGTCCCTGTATCACGAGATGGTCGAATCCAGCGAATTTCATCTCCGCGGCGAAGTGGCCACCCAGGTTCGCGGAACCTACCCCACCTGTAATCCGGTTGCGAAAATCCACCGCCAGCCGTGATGCTGCAGGTATGAAGGTGCCTACGAGCGGCCCGGAACCCAGAATGACGGGATTTTCAGGATCGCTATCGTCGCTGCCCGGCTTCTGAAGATCGAAAAGAAGTCGTTGATTTACACCGCGGCCGCCGATAAAATCAGGCTCATCCCCGGTCCTTATGATGCGGTAATCGCCTGCTGTCAGATCGATGAAACAGATTTTTCCGGTACGTCCATCAGGCATTTTAAACTTCTTTCTCGGAGCATGGCAAGTTTCCATTCGGAATCAAGCCGCTCCGCAGCCGTCCATAAGAACCATTTCACCGGTTTGGCCGCCTGTATGCCGGGCGATCACCGGGCATTTCACCTTCAGCAGAAAAAACACGGGCGCTTTTTCCCCGGCAAGGCTCTCATAATTTCCCTGTCCCTTGCTGATGATGATGTCTGCACTGTTGAAAATCTCGAGGAAATCCCTGGAGCATCTCTTCAATATGGTTCCCGGAGCGTCGCAGCCCGATGACACGACCCGCGCGACTTCCCCGAGCCCGCTCTTCAGAGCGTCTTGCACCGTCGCGTCGTTGATGATCGGAACTCCCCGTGTGGCATAAACCACATGTTTTGACACCGTTTCGATGAGAATTCTATCAAAGACCGTTTCCCCGGCGTTGTCTCCCAGGTAAACAACGTTCTCCGCCGATTCGAGCCTCAGTCGGAAGGATTCATAATGGTCTATCGAAAGCGGCCGGGAAAGGACCCCTTCCATTTCCCGCGTAAGGTCGAAATCCGGATCAGCGCCGGGATCGATGACGTTTCCCGCTATGGCGACCATGACCGCTGTCCTGAGAGGATCTTCTGAGCCTTCAACAATCGATTTCAATTCACTGTAAAAAGACAAGGCCTTGTCTATACTTTCAGCCTTGTAGCTTTCAAAGGGATCAGCTTTACCGGTCACCTCTCTCACCGCCCGGTAGATAAACCTGGCAGTTTCGGGAGGCGGATTGTCCAGGGGGATATCAGGAACCAGCGCCGCAATCCTGTCCAAGACTTCTTTGAGTTTCGATTCGTCTCCGGTGGCCGCTCTTCCGGCGTACAGGGCCTGCCTGAAAAAACACGGTATACAATCCAGATAAGTATTCATGGCCTCAAAAAGATCCTCTGCCCCGAGTCAGGTGTAAAAACGCCCGCCTGTAAATATCATCGACCCGGGCGGAGTTTTTGGGAAGGCTGTCGCGGATTTTCCTGAGATACTGCCTCTCGCTCACGAGTTGAAACGTCCTGGGAAAATTCAAATCATAAACCCACCCGATTTGAAGAAGCTTGAAATCGTTCAAAGTCTCCAGGTCGGCCATGCGCGCTGTCCTGCCTTTCATCAATGCCTCGTAGATGTTGTCCGAAACACGGTTTTCGTCGGACAGATCCAGTTCTATGCTCCGTTTCCGCCCGTTCTCACTGGATCGATAATATTGCGTAACCACCCGCAGGATATCCACTTTGTCGGCATCCCTTAGCAGTTTCAAAAACAGCAGGCACCGGCTGCTCTCCCCCCCGGGCAATTCAGCCCGGTTATGGCCGCCGACAGCCCTGAGAATTATGTCTGCATCTTGGGAAGTGAGCATTCCCAGGATATTTTCCTTCTGGATCACTTTAACTCCGAGAACCCCATGGTCTTCCGACCTGTGATCGGCGAAGGTCCGGTATCGACTGTATTGCTCAAACCGTCCAATGTCATGCAGCAGGGCCGTCGCCTCGGCCAGCAGGAGGTCCCCGTTCGACAGTTCCAGGCTCCGGCCGATGTCGAGGATCTCCTTTCGCACCATCCTGGTGTGCTCGATTTTTAAATTCACATTTTCCTGGACAGCAGCCTCATTCGAGGAAAAGCGTGCCACATAATCCTCAAACCAGCTGCTCAGCCATGACACGTACCCGGGTTCCATTTGGCGGTTAATCCAGAGCCTTTCTCCGTTCAAAAAAATCAGGCTTCTTTCTTTTCCCCGAACATCACGAAATGCGAATCCAGCAAATCGATGGTCTGAAGCTCGCCTTCCACGAAATGCCTTTCGCCGAAAAGGTTTATAAGCCAGAAACCCTTGTCCCCCGACTCTATCCGGGCCACATCCTTCATGATTTCATGCTGCTGTCCACCTGAATCCATATACGCAGTACTCAAACACATAATTTCCATTTCCTCCAAATGAATTCTACTGTAAAAGAGCATCCAGCACCTTCCCGGCGGCATCCAGCGCCTTTCCCCGATCAAGGACCCCGCCCTCAAAACCTGCATCAAAAACCGATGAATCGTTCGGGATCGTTCCAACTATATCGAGGTTCATTTCTTGCAGCTGCTTCTCCAACCTGCCGCCCACTCCGGCCGAAGGCACCTTGTTCAACACCGCAGCAACAGTCTTGCCCATCCCGCCTGCCAGCTCTTTTATCTTTTCGGCTACGCGCAGTGACTCATAGGAGGGCTCCACGACAACAAGCACCCTGTCGATTCCCTCGTCGATTCCCCTTCCGAAGTGCTCCACGCCTGCCTCCATGTCTACAAATGTAACCATTTCCCGTCCGGAGCGGAGCTTTTTCAAAAATTCCCGGCTCAGCACGCCCATGGGGCAGGCGCATCCTTCAAGGGACTGCAGGATCTTTCCGATGCTCACCAGGGCCAGTCCGTCCTTTCTTTCTATGTAGCTGGAAGGGATGTCGTCGATTCCTATTTCAGGTTGTTCAAAAATGTTAGGCTTCCGCATATTTTTCTTCACCGCGGATTTTCCCCCGACCAGTTCCATGAGAGGAACCGGCGGATTCTCAAAGCCCAGCATCCTGAAAAGCCCTGAATTCGACTCATCGGAATCCACAACAAGAACCTTGAATCCACGCCGACGCGTCAAATTGGCAAGTAGTGTCACAATTGTGCTTTTTCCGCTTCCGCCTTTTCCGCAAACTGATACTTTCATGTTTCAACCTCTGCTCATCTGGAAATACTCTCTCCATACAGGTTTATATGTTGCGCCGCATTTTCTGCGGCGCACGGACAGCGGAAACTGCAACGGACTTTCTACACCTCGGTGACGGTGATTGCATCCTGCTCACAAACCTCCACACAGCTCTCACAGCCGATGCATTCCTCGGCATTGACAGGCACGGCCTTATCGTCCTGCAGTTCATAAACATCCACCGGGCAAACATCCACGCATTCCCCGCAGCCCACGCATTTTTCCTCGTCTACTTCCGGTTTGTAACCCATTTGACTCCCTCCTTTACAACATAATTATCAAAATTTCCACATCCCGCGCCTGCATCTGCCAAATCCGGCGCCTCTCCCCCCGCAGCCGCTGAAACGCCTCACACCGCATCTTTCACGGCCGAGGGACCACAAAAACCTTACCAGGTCGTCGGCCGGGTCTTCCTGGTATATGACATCGCGGCTGCTGAACGGCCGCAGCATCAAATCATATCTCCTCCTGTTTTCCTCGTTGCCTAGCACCTGATAAGCCTGGTTCACTTCTTTCAACTTTTCTTCGCAGGAAGCATCCCCATGATTCCTGTCAGGATGATACTGCAAAGCCAGTCTGTGGTATGCTTTTTTGATTTCTTCACCTGTAGCATCCTGCTCGACTCCAAGAAGATCATAATAATCTTTCGCAATCAAAGTACTACCTCCTCAGTTTTCAATCCCGCGCACATCCTTGCCCTCCAGAACAGGGCGGCGCCCCGCAGCGTTCGGTCCTTCCGCAGCAGGTACGGCCGGGGCTGCGCCCCTCCGCTGTTTTAAATGTAAAGGAAGAGGAGGAAAGTATTCTACTCATGGCCCCGGATCCGCACACCGTGCAGAATATATCTTCGTTGCCTCCGGTTCCCACAAGATACTCAGACACTGTCCCGCATTCCTCACAACGGTATTCGTAGATGGGCATTTGACTTCCTCCTGTCATTTCCCGGCTTCATGACACAACCACGGACTGGACGATCTCCCGGCAGGCAGCAGGGCCGGGAATCCTCTTTTTTGTCATTAGTTTCCATCCGGTATTACCGGATGGGCACTAATTAGGGCGCAGGGATTTACCGGGAAAACAAGGTTGAGGCTTTCTACAGGTCATCAGCTTTTATTTTAAATTATAATGACATTCCGGCGGGATACATAAAACAGGCCTCTTTATGAACCTCAACACCTTTTCCGTTGTACTTCCGAAAAAGATCGCCTTCATATCATCAGAATTTCCTTTGCTTCCCATTATGATCATATCAACGTCATTCTCAACCGCCTTCTTGTTGATCTCGATGCAGGGAGTGCCTTCGCAGACAACCATTGCCACGTCCTTTTGATCTATTTCCTCGCTCAGCACAAATTCCTTCAGTTTCTTTTTCGAGTTGACGAACAGCTTCTTCTTAATCTCCCCGAGCCCCCCGAGTTTCTGCTGAACGCAATGTTTTATGAAGTCCTGGTCGATCACATGAAGAGCCAAAATTTTACCGCCGTTGACCTCGATCCATGCCTTCCCCCTCCTCAAAGCCAATCTAGAGCAATGGGAAAAATCGATGGCAACAAGCACCGAGCTGTTTTTTGACTCCTTTTCTCCCACCGGTTGCACCTATGCATTCATAATCCGGCGCGATGCCTGTTAGAGGCCCCGCGCAATGTAACAGCCCCGCGGGGACATTCCTGCACGCATCTGCCGCAGCCGATACAG
>CAYXDR010000111.1:6441-8795 GCA_964463515.1 uncultured Desulfobacteraceae bacterium
CTCTATGGCATGTACTGGGCAAACCCTTTGGCAAAGGCCGCAGCCGATGCACGATCCAGTGTCCACAACCGCGACATACACCCCGGCTGAAGACCCATCCTGGATCTCCTGGATGCGCCTCTGGAGCCCTTCCAGGCGGGCACCGATCTCCTGTGCCCTGGCCTTGAGGGCGGCCAGCTCGGCATTTGTATTCATAAGGCGTCCCACCCGCCGCTTTCCTTTTCACAGCCCGGCATTCGAAGGTCCTTTCTGTAAATGTCTCCTGCCACAAATGCTTCGAGCACTTCCTCGACACGTCCGGCGGCAAACGAGATGATACGGATGTTTCGCGCTTCAATAAGATTTGCAAAAAGATCCGATATCCCCCCGCAGATTAGAACTTTCACGCCCAGCTCATCGAGCCGCGCCGCCCGCGAGAAAGCCGACCTGTTCTTCAGCGGCTCATAGAGCCTCTTTACTTCACCGCCTTTTTCAATGTCTGCGACAAGAAGCATGGCCGCTGAATCGAAAAGCGGCGATATACGGTTTCCCCACACAGTCAGGGCGATCCTCATGCCGGAAATCCTCCATCAACATGAGATGGAAGCAAAACATATACCGGAGCTTCCAATTTATTCGCCCGGCTTTTTTATTCCGTGTTATTATTAAGTTACAGTCGGAGAGCAAAAAGAGAAGCAAGCGTTACAGTCGCGCAAGCGCTACTCTAATTTTCCGTATAGTCTCTTTCGTGAGACTACCGGGAAATTGCGGAGCTGTAACGCCCGTCTTTTTCAGGAAGCGTCACTCCCAGCCTGCGGATCTTTCGATACAGGGTGCTTTTGTGAATCCCGAGTTCACGGCTGGCGGCAAGCCGGTTATACCTGTTGCGTTTGAGGACATCCAAAATCACCCTCGCTTCGGCCGCCTGCAGCGTGGCTGCGATGTTCGTTTCTGCGGGCTGCGGAAAAGGAGCCGGGACCAAGTATTCCGGCAGGCAATGAACTTCGATCCGACGCTCGGGGCACAACACGAAGGCGTGTTCGATGATATTTTCCAACTCCCGGATATTTCCGGGGAAATTGTGGAACATCAACAGCGAAACAGCCTCCTGGCTTATTCCTTTGACAGACGTGCCCCGCAGCCTGTTCAATCTTTCGATAAAATGCTTGACCATCATGGGAATGTCTTCCTTGCGTTCCCGCAATGGAGGGATATTCAAACGCACCACGTTTATTCTGTAAAACAAATCCTCCCTGAAAAGGCCCTTTTTCACCAGTTCGGAAAGATCCTTGTTGGTGGCGGCTATTATGCGCACATCGGCTTTCACGGGCATGGTGCCTCCGAGAGGCTGGTACGTCCTTTCTTGAAGCACTCGCAGCAGCCTCACTTGAAAGGCCGCGCTGAGGTCCCCGATTTCATCGAGCAGAATGGTGCCACCTTCGGCAAGCGCGAAATGTCCGGGCTTGTCCTTGACAGCATCGGTGAAGGCACCTGCTTTGTATCCGAAAAGCTCAGATTCCAGCAATGTGTCCGGAAGGGCACCGCAATTGATCGCGACAAAGGGCTTATTTCTTCTGCGGCTCAGGTCATGAACCGCCCTGGCCATGAGTTCCTTGCCCGTACCGGTTTCACCCTGGATCAACACCGTGCTGTCGCTTCCCGCCACCTGGGGCAGAATCCGGAATATCCGCGCCATCAAAGGACTTCGGCTCACCATGTCTCCAACCTGGCATCGACCCTCCAGCTCCTTCCTCAACTCCTCGACCTGGGTCATATCCCGAAATATTTCGACCCCGCCGAGAACATTTCCCTTTTCATCCTTGAGAAGTGACGTACATACGGTCACCGGGATGCGGCGCTTCCGCCTGTCTACGATATAAGTAGAGGTATCCACCAATGCCCTGCCGAGCTTCATGGTGCGCCTGAGTGCGCAGTCTGATTCACACATGTTGGAGCGGAAAACTTCCCAGCAATGCTTACCAACTGCTTTTTCCCTTGGAATTCCGGTGATGTTCTCGGCCGCGCCGTTGAACGACGTGACCCGCCAGTCATGATCAACGGTAAATACCCCGTCAGAAATGCTCTCGAGAATAATTTCCGTTACGTGGCTGGGAATCCTGCAGAAATTGTTTTCCGTGTTCATCGTCATGACAGCCGCTCCGCGTCCGGGCCGCATCCAAAATAAAATGTGCTTTTCGTGCGGCTCCCTTATTTTCGTGTGTTAGGCTTGAAACCTTATCATCTCACGTCAGGCCGGGCAACCTTGACGGGCATATCAGCTGTCAGATTCCTACGCGGTTGATCTGGGGTTTTGTTTCTCAGAATACGTAAGCTGTTAGCCGTTAGCCATTAGCTGTTAGCTGTTAGCTGGGCGG
>CAYXDR010000112.1:0-8766 GCA_964463515.1 uncultured Desulfobacteraceae bacterium
GTGTAAGCTGAGCCCCGCCATGGGCGGGTGCTCAGCTTTGGAGCCATGGCAGCAGCTCAGGCTACTCCTTATCGAACTGATCCTTGCTCGCCCCGCATACCGGGCAGGTCCAATCGTCAGGAACCTTTTCAAAAGGCGTGCCCGGCTCTACACCGTTTTCGGGGTCACCTTCGGCAGGATCGTAGACATAACCGCATACCGAACAAACATACTTATCCATATTGTTGTCCTCCATTCCTTTTATGAAAACTATTGTCACTATTCATTGTGCTTAATCCACCCTGGATCTTCACGACCCGGCATCCAAGGAACATTTAGTGAAATCAATCTCCTTCCCGCACCGAGAGCAGATATGTTTCCTGTCGAATTCGTCTGAAAAGATTTCTTTTTCCTGGCCGCAGTTGTGGCACTTGCAGACGAACGATTTGAGGTTCTTGAAACTCTCGAAACCGGGGCAATGCTGGGGTGTACTCATAGGTCACCTCCTGCCCGCCCTAACAGAGGGGCGCTAAAATCATCCAAGCCTGGAATCCTTTCCTGTATTCCCGCAATCGGGGATGTAGCAGGAAATATCCACGAACTCGCATTTCTCTTTGCAGGAAGGACATTTCTCGGGAGGAATGTCTTCCTGAACGACATACCCACAGTTGGAACATTTCCATTCGGTCATAGTTTATACTCCTTTCCCGCAGGAGACTTGTGCCAGTGAACCGGATGTTGCCACTCGACGGAATCAAAAGGCGGCCGGTCGCGCGCGACCGGCGCCCTGCCGTGGTTCAGGCCTTCCACAAACCGTGGATATTGCAGTATTCCCTGGCAGTTACTTGGTCCGCATCGATGCAGAAAGAAGCCTCCGGGGCCTGTCCCGGTGAAAGAAACTTACGGTAAGCCACGCCATCGGCGATCAGTTCTATCCATTCTATGTAGTGTTTTTCTTCCATGGGATGGGCCACGCTGCCGACTTTCACGATAAATCCGTTTTGCGTTTTTTCAACGACAGGCACATGCTTCTCCTTGGCCGCATCAACGGTGTTTTCGGTCATTAAGTTCATGGGCTGTCCGCAGCACACCAATTCTCCGGCGCCGCCGTGCAGCACTTCCACGATATTTCCGCAAATCTCACACTTGTAAACCTGAAGCTTCTCAGCCATTATAATCCTCCTTGTGTCATAAGTTTTCGTTTCATGCCGGAGCCGTCCAAGGTTCCGGCGAGGGAATTCTCAATCCATATCCAGGTATAGGCGCTCCTAATAATTCTCGCCCAGCAACTCGAAATGAGCCTGCGGATGTGCGCATGCAGGGCAGGAATCAGGAGCTCCGGCTCCTTGGTGGAGATATCCGCAATTCCTGCACCGCCACACAACCTCGTTATCGCGCTTGAAGACACGACCGGCCTGAATGTTAGCGGCAAGATCCCTGTAACGCTTTTCATGCTGTTTTTCAGCGACAGACACCGCTGTAAACACATCGGCTATGGCATTGAAGCCCTCCTCGCGGGCAACCGCCGCAAAGGCCGGATACATTTCGCTGTGCTCGTGATGTTCACCGTCTGCAGATGCCAGGAGATTCTCAAGCGTGGACCCGATCACTCCTGCAGGAAAGGCCGCCTGAACCTCAACCTCTCCACCTTCAAGAAACTTGAAAAAACGCTTTGCATGCTCTTTTTCCTGGTTTGCGGTTTCTTCGAAGATGGAAGCGATTTGCTCGTAACCCTCCTTCTTTGCCGCACTTGCAAAATAAGTATAACGATTCCTTGCCTGGGATTCTCCTGCAAAAGATGTCAAAAGATTCTTCTCTGTTCTGGTGCCTTTCAATGTCATTGTTATCCCCCTTTTTCATGTAATTCATAATTTCCAGATTTTCCATCCTCACAAATCGGAAACAGCAATGAAGGATCTCAGGGAAAATTATATTGATAGAATATCTTAATTTTATAAAAACGATATACATTTAGTCAAGCATATTTGCTTCGGAAGCAAAAATTCAATAACGACGAAAGCTTTTCTTGCCGGCTCCGCAAACAGGGCATCGCCAGTCCTCGGGCAAATCCTTGAACGGTGTCCCCGGCTCTATGCCTCCCCTGCTGTCGCCCTTTTCCGGGTCATAAAGATATCCGCATACCGAGCATATATATTTTTCCACCTTCAAATCCTCCCTCTGCTTTTAGGGCTCAGCCGAGGCGTTTGAATGCCTTTTTGCTGGCCCCACATACCGGACACCGCCAGCTCTCGGGCAAATCCTCGAAGCGTGTCCCCTTGGGTATTTTACCTTTTCTGTCGCCCTTTTCCGGGTCGTAAATGTATCCACAACTGGGTGTTTGGCATTGCCACATTTCTTTCGGTTCGCTCATTTTTATCCTCCAATATTGGCAGTGTTTCCCTTCTTTAATCTACTTTTATATCACGTCGCGTCGCTGCATCATCCTTCAGCGCCTTGAGTTTATGCGCCTCCACCTCTGCTTCCGCCAGGCGCCTAATCTTGTATGCACTATCCCGGAGCACTCCATAAAGAACACCGCAGCCGTTGTCTTCACGGTTGGCATCACCCTCATCGGCCAACCTCAGCATGGATGAAGCCATCTCAACGGTTTTCAAAAGTATCTCATCACATGCCTTCATCCCCCACCTCATCAATTACATTTGCCTCGGATAATTCAAGCTCTGTGCCGAAAGCCTCAACAAAGGAGCCGAAAAAAAGCGGTGAATGTAAATGACTGCAAATACTACATTAAAAGACAGAAAAGGGAAGATGAAAACACAGGTCAGCTTTTACATCATTCATGATGCGATACGGATTTGATACTTGGGGAGCGCAATAACGACACACAAGTGTCTCACAAGAAAAATTCCTTGCGTTTCAATAACATATGCTTCAATAGCAATTGAAAACCTTTCACAAGGAAAAACTCTTTCAGTGGGATGAAGATTTAAGTCTTTAAAAATAAAGAAGATAAAATTCAAATGTGATTTGAAAAGTGTCTCACGGTGCACTTTGAGACATATATGTATCATGAAACACTTTTTTTTCTTTAAGAAATCGATACAATGTAGCCCGGCCGACACCCAGAAGTCTAGCGGCCGCGGCTTTATTGCCCCCGGTCTTCTCAAGGGCGGAGTGCACCATGTCGACATTGAGCTTTTTTCGCGGGCCGATTGAAAAGACATGCGGTTCGGAGTCCCTAAGCTCTGGTGGCAGGTGTTCCGCCCTGATCGTGCGTCCGCGGGACTTGACCAGTGCATAGCGAACAGCACTCTGGAGTTCCCGGACATTTCCCGGCCAGGCGTAATCCAGCATCCGGGACAAAGCATCATCGGAAAGGGCGCCGGGGTTCTGACCCTCGTTTTCCGACTGCCGAAGGAAATGATCCACCAACAGTGGAATATCTGTCTTTCTCTCCCGCAAGGCAGGCAGGTGGATGGGAACCACGTTCAATCTGTAATAAAGATCATCCCTGAACCGACCGGCGTCCACCTCGTTTTTCAAGTCTCTGTTGGTAGCGCTCAGGATGCGCACATCCACCGATACGCTTCCTTCGCCGCCCACTCTTTCGAAAGTGCCTTCCTGCAATACACGGAGCAATTTGGCCTGCATGGCTTTTGGAAGATCTGCAACTTCGTCGAGAAACAACGTTCCGCCGTGCGCAAGTTCGAAACGGCCCTTTTTGTCCCGCAGAGCCCCTGTGAAGGCTCCTTTTACATGCCCGAACAGCTCACTTTCAAGTACGCCTTCCGGAAGTGCGGCGCAGTTGACTGTAACGAACGGGCCGCCACCCCGCCGGCTTTCGTAATGAAGCGCCGCCGCTACCATCTCCTTGCCGGTTCCCGTTTCCCCGGATATATGAACCGGATAATCGTTTGTGGCCAGCGCCTGGATCTGCTCAAAAACATGAATCATCTCAGAGGACTGTCCGATGATGCCGGAGAAGCTGCGCATTTGCCCGAGCTGCATGCGCAAACCGGTGATGTCGGTCACGTCCTTGAACACTGCAATTACACCGGCAAAGACACCCCTGTCATCATACATCCCGGTCACGGTCAACTCGAGGCGGCACGGCCGACCCTCCCCGGTGACTATGTTTAAAGGATAAAAGCGGTCCTGCCAGTGGTCGGGAGGACCGTCCTTGAATGCGCACCTCTCCCCGCAAAAAGGTCCTCCAAAAGCATCATGACAGTCTCTACCGACTACATCCTTGCGGGAAAAACCGGTTATTTTTTCGGCGGCACGGTTGAAATAAACGATTCTTCGCCAAGGGTCGTGGGCTATGATTCCATCCGGGAAATTGTCCAGGATATGTTCCAGGTTTTTCTTGTCGGCAAGCAGCCGTTCAAGCACCAGTTTGTTCATAGTTGAAACCTATCCGCGGAGGAAACCTGGAAACCCTTCAGTCAGCAGGAGAATAAAAGCATCTCTTAGGGGAAAATACTTTTCCCTTTTTCTTCAACTCACCGATTGCCTTCGAAACAGCTTTGCTTTCTTCTCCTATCATCTTCGCCACATCCCCGGGCCGCACGGGTTTACCGGCCTTTTTCATTGCATCAAGAACCTTCTCCTCCATTTACTTTCTCCTTGTCCAGATTTTTGAGGAAACTAATAAAAACACGAAACAACCATGCCCCTCGGGTTACGAGGGCATTGATTTTAAACCTTTAATATCTTACAGGCAAGAAGAATACCCCTCCTTCACCTATCGGCGCCAATTCCAAACCCCTTCCATATCCCTTCGCGGAAAACCCAGGTGATGAATGCGAGGCGCCCTGATCCCCTTTACGAATGGGCCATGGAAAATCAAGCAATGAATTTAGGTTGCGCGTATCATGAACCGGGTGATAGATTATTATGTTTAAAGATCGACAAAGGTGCCTTAACATCAGGGGCGGTAAAGGAGAATCAAGATGAAACAATGGAAGTACCTGCTGATTCCGATCGGCTTAATGCTTTTTTCCCTCCCGTTCATATCCCCGGCCCATGGAGAGCTCCACCTTTCAGCCCTCCCGGAGCGGACGGCCGCTGTTCTCACACTAGCGCAGGCCGCCCCTGTTGTCTCCGAAGAACGGTTGGTGAGCCTTCAAACCGGGGAAAACAAGCTTCACTTTTCGTGGCAGGGGATCCCTGTTTTGGACAATACCATACGTCTAGATTTCCCGGATAAGGAAGATGCGCTGGAAATTATTTCGGTAAGCAGGCAGGCAGGAGGGTCTTCATTATCGTGGCACGTGTACAGTGCCGCCCCGGCGCAAGCGAAGGTGCGCATCAGTTATGGGCTGAGGCAGATTGACGGATTTTTCGCGCTTCGTGTAATAGCCGGTGAAGATGAAACATCATGCAGAATCGAGCGATATATGATACTTCGAAATTTTTCCGGGGAAGACTTTGAAAGTCTTTCTGTGGTTACACCCAGCGTCACCATCAAACCCAGGCCTGTGCGTAACGGAGAAACGATCCGCAGCCTTGCGGGCGTGGACGACATGGTGAAAATCGAAAAAATATGGCGATACGATTCACGAAAAAAACACCTTCAGGATACGGCGGGAAAGCAGGGGAGCGCCATACCCGTCTATTACAGAATAGCGAATACCGCGGCGGGCGGCCTGGGCGAAAGCCCGATCCCGGGAGGAAAAGTGAGGGTATTCCACCGCAATGAAAAAGGCAAGACCCTGCTTCTGGGGGAAGACAAGATAGAAACGGTCCGTCCCGGAAACACTCAGGATATATATATCGGCGAAAGCCGTGATATCAGCGTGATTACAAATGTAATGAAGGAAAAACGGATTAATGTACGCCGAAACGAGAACAACCGTGTAATCCTGTATGACACAGAGGAATCTGTACGGTTCGCAGTAGAAAACTTCAAAGACTCTGCTGCCAGCCTTAACCTTCTTTATCATGTACAGGGACAATGGCAGCTTTCCGACTCCCCTCTACCCTGGCGCAGAAAAAGCGCCCACATAGCCGAGCTGGACCTACGGCTGGAACCCAAAAGCAGGAAGGAATTGATGCTTGAATACCGGCGTTGCAATATACGCCCCTAAAACATAAAAAAAACCGATTGCAACAGGACTTCTGGAGAATCTAACATGAAAAACCGCATATGCATTTTTCTTTCCGTATTTCTTTTCGTCCTGTCCTTCACTGTTCAGGCCCTGGCCGGGATAAACCTCGTAGCCCTTTCCGAGCCGCTTCGGGTTAATGTCACGATCTACCAGCCTGCGGATTTATGCCTTGTCAGGGAACAACGTGAACTTATTCTTCAGCCCGGCACAACCCGGCTCGGAATTTCCTGGCACGGAACATTGCTAGACCCGACAAGCCTGGAAATCACGCCCTCTGAAAAAGAAGATCGTTTCAGCGTGCTGGACTGGTCTTTCCCTCCAAGGACCAGAGGCGAGGCCGTATGTCTGATACAGAGCGATACGGGCGGTAAAACTATGGTCGAAAGCTCCTATCTTATGAGCGGCTTCAGGTGGCAGCCTTTCTACACTGCAACCCTTGCAGAAGATGCAAGATCTCTCCGGCTGGAAGGACTGATAAGGATAACCAACCGCAGCGGAAAGGACTTCAATCAGGCGGGCTTCCGTGTACTGGCGGGAGACATAAATATTGTGGACGGTATCCAAAACCTCGCCCGAAGAAATTTTCCATACGGCAGACCTTCAATGCCCCAGCAAAAAGCACTTCAAGAAGCGCCGGCCGCCGACTCTATGCTCATGAAACGCTCTATAATGTCCCTTGAAAAGGCCGGGGCCCCGGCGGCCCCGCAAGTCACCAGCGAAGGGGTAAGCGATTTTTTCCTTTTTACGGTAGAAGGCGCCCAGTCCATCCCGGACGGGCAGTCCAAAGGCCTGCCCATGCTGGATAGCGCTGAAATCAAGGCCGGCTATCTTTACAAGTACGACCAGCAGAGGTATGGAAGGCTGCCGATACGCTTCCTAACATTTATAAATGAGGGGGCAGGCTCCACCGGTCCCGCTCCTCTTCCGCCCGGGGACATAGCCGTGTACCGCAGCATCGGCCCCGGCAACCGCCTCTGCTACGAGGGACGCTCTAAACTCCCCTATTCGCCTCGCGGTAAAAAAATCGAGTTGAACCTCGGTCAAGCCACCGGCGTAGTCGTAGAACCAACCATGCTTGAAGAAGCAACAGCCGGGTATTCCTTCGACCGAAAGGGAAATATTTCCGGATGGGACGAGGCCCACGGATGGAAGGTGGATATTTCCAATACCCGGTCGGTTCCCATAAGGGTTCAAATCGATCGCCATACTTCAACACCGGATTGGAAAATCGATCACAACGCGGGAAAAAAGGACTTTGAAAAAGTCGATAAAAATACTTTCAGGTTTAAAGCGGAACTGGAAGCGGGGGAGAAAAAAACCTTCCGATATACTCTGACCACGCGCAGAGGGTCCCCTGACTGACAGGGCGGCCCGGATTTCCGAAAGGGCGCCAACAAGGAGACATATGATGAAAACAATCGGAATGATCGGTGGAATGAGCTGGGAATCATCAGTTGAGTATTACCGCCTCATAAACGTCAAGGTCAGGGAAAGCCTCGGGGGACTGCATTCAGCCCAATGCATAGTGTACTCATTCGATTTCGCCGGCATCGAGGTCCTCCAGAACACGGGAAAATGGGACCAAGCCGCCGAATTGATGCTTGAAACTGCACTGAAGCTGGAAAGGGCCGGTGCTGATTTTGTGATAATATGCACGAACACCATGCACAAGTGCGCTCAGTTCGTGGCGGATCATATCCATATCCCCCTGCTGCACATTGCAGATGCCGCCGCAGGCGAAGTAAAACGCCTGAATATCAAGACAGTGGGGCTTCTAGGGACTCAGTTCACCATGGAGGAAAATTTCTACAAAGCACGCCTGGCTCAAAAGCACGGCCTGGAAGTGCTCGTCCCTGATCTAAAAGGCCGCGAGGAGGTCAACCGCATAATTTACAAAGAACTCTGCAGGGGTGTTATACGGCAGGAATCCAGGGCTTTTTACCGCAATGTCATAGACACACTGGTAGAACAGGGGGCGGGCGGGGTAATCCTCGGATGCACTGAAATAGGGCTTCTGGTCAAAGAGGAGGACAGCTCCGTTCCTGTATTCGACACTACGGAAATCCATGCCCAAGCCGCTGTCCGTTATGCTCTCGGCAATTCACCTTCATCTGAGATATGATAGTTTCCCTGAATCCCTGTCTTGACGCCGATGAATACGTACTGCCCGGGAGCCGGCCCCTGAGCAGGGAAGAGCTGAAACTTATCGGCAATGCAAAAGCGGTGCTGCTGCCCCAGGGATGCAGCCGGGAACTCTACGCGGCCTGCTTTGCCGCAGGCCCGGCACTCTTCCCCGAATACGGGCCGCGCTTCTCGTTCCCGGGAAAAATCGGGCAAAAGCTGCTGTTCGAACGGCACGCTCTTCCGCATCCCAGAACTCTAATCTGGCCTTGCCCCGGTCAATTCCTCGACGCCCTCAAGGAAAACCCGCATATCCATCACCGCCCGTTCATAGTAAAACGCAATCTCAGCCACGAAGGTCACGGGGTTTTCTTGATAGATGACGATCCCGCCCTGGCCAAAGCGATGGATGCTGTTTCGACAAACGCCCTCCACGAAAAGGAAGCGTTCGTGACACAGGATTTCATACCCCCAGGGGGAGCTGTCTTGAGAGTGGTGGTCTTAGGCTCCAGCACTGTCACCTATTGGAAACTTCCCGATTCGAAAAAAAACAAAGTAATAACCATCAGCCGCAATGCGGTAATCGATCGGGACT
>CAYXDR010000113.1:0-8729 GCA_964463515.1 uncultured Desulfobacteraceae bacterium
TTGATCGGCAGCCTTTCCGACCCCGATACCGATTCCGACCCCGACGCCGATAAAGGGGAGATTGTACTTTTTACGGCTTCATCAATTTTTGATGGCATTGTAAAAAGTCCTCCGAATGTCATCCCGGACTTGATCCGGGATCTAGAAGTTGTTGATTTTACTGGACCCCGGCCTGCGCCGGGGTGACGATAGAGGGGATATCCTGAGTTTTTACGACCTCATCAATTTTTGAAAGGAAAGGAGAACCGCGCCGTTCATGAACACAGCCATAAGAGACATCCTATATTGTCTCCGCGCAGATAGGGACCTTGATTTCAGCGGTTGCAGGCCTGCCATGGTAGAACGCCGGGTTTCCCAGAGGGCATCGCTTGTCGGGTGCTGGGATTTTCCCTCGTACCTCGTTTATCTTTCCAAGCATCCAGATGAACTTGACAAGCTGGCCGATGTCCTCACGATCAATGTGAGCCGGTTTTTTCGAAATCCGCTGACATTTGAATACCTGGCATCCAGGATACTCCCACGCCTTATCCACGAAAAGATACAACAGAAAGATCTTACGCTCCGCGTATGGTCCGCGGGCTGCTCATTCGGGGAAGAGGCCTATTCCATCGCCATTTTGATCCACGAGATCCTGGGCAGGGAAAATCTCCGGTTCGATATTCGTATCTTTGCTACGGATATTGATCAAGGGGCCTTGAAAAAGGCAAGGGCAGCGGTTTATCCCTGCGAAAGCGTCAAAGACGTAAAATTCGGCCTGCTCAAAAAATATTTTGTGCCTGCGGAGCCTGGGGAAAAAGGGGCTGGCACGGAGAACGAATACTTTAAGCTGGTGCCGGAAATCCGCGATGTTGTCAGCTTCTCCACTTATGATATATTGACCCCGCAAACCGTTGCACCCCCAGAGAGCATATTCGGCAGCTTTGATATGGTTTTATGTCGTAACGTTTTGATTTATTTCAACCTTGAATGTCAGGATGCCATACTGGAAAAACTTTTTCGAACTCTCAGGCCTGAAGGCTACCTGATTCTGGGACAAGCCGAGGCCCCCACAGCGGCATACCGGGGATTTTTCAAAAGAGTGGATGACTGCTGCCACGTGTATCAAAAGGGCTGATACTTTTTCCATGAATGCAAAAATAGCCAAGGTTTTATGCAATGAAAAAAAAGAGCGGTTTTAAAAGCATGAAGGGGCGCTTGACGTTCTGGCTCCTTATCGTTGCCCTTATCCCCCTGTGCATTGTAGCCCTGATTTCTTCCTACCAGAGATATCATGCCATTAAAAAACGTGAATTCAGCAAGCTTGTCGCGATTCGGGACTTAAAGGTGGAACAGATCAACCAGTGGCTTGAAGAAAAATCCGCGGATGTCCGGACTATATCCGAGGACCCTGAAATGCTCGAACTGGAAATGCGGATTCAAAAAAATGAGCAAAATGATGCCGCGGCCGCAGTGCTCGGAGACGCCAGGATGCTTCTGAAACGCTACGTGCGCAACTACTCGGATTACTCCGAAATTTTTGTCATAAATCCCTATTCCGGCAAAATCGAACTATCAACCGATCCTTCCTCCGAAGGTGAACACAGGTCCCGTAGAGCCTATTTCACCGTACCTGTAAAGACAGGCCGCCTCTTCATTGAAAAAATCTATTACTCAAAGAAGGTGAAGGAGCCGTGCATGGTTTTTTCAATTCCCATGTACTGCCCTTCCGATCCGGAAAAAATTCTGGCTGTTCTGGCTGCCCGCATCGATCTCAATCGGTCCTTATACACCCTTCTCTTTGCCCGGGCCGGGATGGGAAGCACAGGGGAAGCCCTTATCGTGGATGAAAACCAGACTGCATTGAATGAACTGAGAGGACACGAAAACGCGCCACTTCACCTCAAGATAACCTCAGAGCCCACGGCGTTGGCGGCCGGTGGAGAAACGGGCGTTGTCGAGGGCGAGGATTATCGAAGCGTAAAGGTGCTCGCTGCTTTCACCTTCATTCCAAAGACAGGATGGGGCTTTGTGGTCAAACAGGACCTGGCGGAAGTCTATGCGCCGATTTACCAAATGATTCGTGATATCGGAATCCTGTTTGCTCTGGCTGCAACCGTGGTTTATTTCCTTTCGGTATTTTTGGCGCGCACCATCGCCCGCCCGGTGAAAAACATGGCGGAAGTGGCGAAAAGAATAGGATCAGGGGATCTGTCAGCCAGAAATCCAATCGAGACCCGTGACGAAATCGGTTTCCTGGCAGAATCCTTTAACGCTATGGCCGGTTCAATCGCGATGCATGAAGATCTCAGGCGGATAAACGAAGATATCACGCAAACTCTTGTGGATGCGAAGGACCTTCCGGAATTCCGGACCAATATACTGAAAAAACTGTTTGAGGTCACCGAATCCCAGATGGGCGTCTATTTCTCGCTGAACCGGGAGTCCAATGTATATGAGCCGTTTTTTTCCATCGGGCTTACCCCGGGGGTTCTCGAACCTTTTGATGCGGCCCGGCTGGAGGGTGAACTTGGTGTTGTCGTTGAAAAAAAGAGAATCACCCGCATTACGGATATCCCGGAGGACAGCATCTTCAAGCACCGAACCTTCACCGGCACAATGATGCCGAAAGAAATCATCAGCATTCCCATGATCATCGATTCGGTCGTTTCCGGTATAGTCTCGCTGGCCTCCGTCAAGCCTTATTCTCCTGAGGTCATGGAGATCATGGAACAACCGTGGACCAAGGGGTTTGGAACGGCCTTGTCAAACATGTGGGCGAACGCGGAAACCGCCAGGCTCGCCGAAGAGCTGAAGGCGGCAAACAAGAGGCTTCGGGGCCAGGCCGAAGAACTCCAGGCACAGTCCGAAGAGCTTCAGGCACAGTCGGAAGAACTCCGCCAGAACGCAGAGGAACTTCAGGAACAGAACCTGGAACTCGAGGCCCAGAAGGAGCAGGTGGAATCGGCCAACCGGCTCAAGAGCGAATTTTTGGCCAACATGAGCCATGAACTGAGGACACCACTCAATTCGGTGATGGCTCTTTCGAGAGTTCTGACGATTCAAGCTGCCGAAAAGTTGTCTCAGGAAGAACGCAGTTACCTTGAAATTATTGAACGCAATGGTCGGAATCTTCTCCATTTGATCAATGACATCCTGGACCTCTCCAAAATTGAGGCAGGTAGAATGGAAATACATCCAAAATCTTTTTCGGTGCTCTCAACGGTGGAGACCATTTTAGACCGGGTTGACCCCATAGCCCAAGAGAAAGGGATTAAACTCGAATCTCAACTTCCAGACAACTTTCCACACATCGAAAACGATGAAGTGAGGGTCCATCAGATCCTTCAGAACCTCATTGCCAATGCGATCAAGTTTACCCGGGAAGGTTCGGTGACCATATTCGGCTCAACCAGTGACGGCAGCGTCTCGATCGAAATATCGGACACCGGTATCGGCATTTCCAAAAACGATCTTCCTTGCATCTTCGATGAATTCAGGCAGGTGGACGGCGGCACCACCCGGTCCTATGAAGGCACGGGGCTGGGCCTGGCCATTGCCCGCAGAACCGCTCGGATGCTTGGCGGAGATGTAACCGTTGAAAGTCAGTTGCATAAGGGATCCACCTTCACCCTTACCCTTCCTCTCAAGTGGAACAATGCCCTGCCAACTTCCGAATCCGCTGCATTCCAGCCTTCACCCACGGTCAGTCCGACACGGGCGGCCGCGGAAAAGAAGGGCCAGAAATTGCTGCTGGTTGAAGACAATGAGGCAGCCGTCATCCAGGTCCGAACGGTGCTCGAGTCTGCAGGGTATCATGTGGACGTGGTCCGAAATGGACAGGAAGCGCTCGACTATGTGGAACATACCATCCCTGATGGCGTCATACTCGATTTAATGATGCCCGGGATCGATGGATTTGAGGTGCTTGAAAGCATTCGAGGCAAGGAACTGACCGCGCATCTCCCTGTCTTGATCCTTACGGCCAAAGATTTGACTCAGGAGGACTTACACAAACTCAGCGCCAACAACATACAGCAGTTGATTCAAAAAGGAGATGTGGACAGGGACGGCCTCCTGAAAAAAACCGCCCAGATGCTTGGTGTGAAGCTGGAAAGCGAAACAGAAAAACTTGAGGGCGAATCAACGTCTCCCCCGCCCCCTGCCCTGCAGCCTGAAACCCGCAAGGTTCCAACTGAAACCATGCCGCGGCAACCTGCAACCATTCTCGTCATAGAAGACAGCCCGGATAACATGGTCACCATAAAGGCCGTCTTGAAAGGCAAATACAAACTCCTAGAGGCCAGAGACGGGGAAACGGGATTGAAAACAGTGTCGTCCGATCAACCTTCAATCGTGCTCCTGGATATGTCCCTACCAGGGATGGATGGATTTGAAGTGGTCAAATCAATAAAAAACAATCGCGAAACCAGCCATATTCCAGTTATCGCCCTGACCGCCCATGCCATGAAAGGCGACAGGGAAAGGATGCTCGATGCGGGTTGCGATGACTATCTCTCAAAGCCAATCGATCCCGATGAAGTATTGAAAAAAATTGGTGAATGGGTGAAAGGATAGCCGACGATGCCGAAAATCCTTGCAATCGACGACAAAAAAGACAACCTCCTATCGCTGTCGGCGTTGCTGAGGGCCTTGATACCTAACTGCGAGGTAGTCACTGCCTTGTCTGGACGGGAAGGAATTGAAATGGCAGAGGCTGAAAAACCGGACGCCATTCTTCTCGATATCAGGATGCCGGAAATGGACGGCTTTGAGGTTTGCAGGAGGCTCAAAGGCAGTAAAAGCACCAGTCATATTCCTGTTATAATGTTGACGGCTGTCAGTACCGATTCCGCGAGCCGGATCAAGGGGCTGGAAATCGGCGCAGATACCTTCCTTTCCAAACCCATTGACGAGGCGGAACTGGTATCGCAGGTGAAGGTCGCCCTCCGGATAAAAAAAAGCGAGGATGCTCTGCGCAGGGAAATGGACTCCCTTGAGCGAACGGTCGAGGCGAGGACTGCGGAGCTGCGCCGGGAAATCCTAGACCGCAAGCAGGCCGAAGCGGATCTCAAACGGCTCATTGCAGCCATAGAGCAGAGCGGCGAGAGCATTATCATCACCGATTCCGAAGCGAAAATCCAGTACGTCAATCCGGCCTTTGAAACGGTGACAGGCTATAGTCTGGAAGATGTCCTGGGAAAAAACCCGCGGATTCTCAAAAGCGGCAAACAGGACAAGGCATTTTACGCCGATATGTGGTCGACTCTTACCAGCGGTCATGTTTTTCGCGGAAGCATGGTTAACAAGCGCAGGGATGGAACTCTGTATAACGAGGCGATCACCATCTCCCCCGTCTTCGACCATGAAGGCAGGATAGTCAACTACGTGGCCCTCAAACGAGACATAACGGAAAACCTGCGCCTGGAAGAAAGGCTGCACCAGGCCCAAAAAATGGAGGCGATAGGCACCCTGGCAGGAGGGATTGCCCATGACTTCAACAACATCCTCAGCATAATAGTGGGAAATATCGAACTGGCCATGCTGGACGTGCCGGAAAGAAACCCTGTACGAGACAACCTGAAGCAAGCCCGGAAAGCGACTCTCAGGGCCAGGGACCTGGTCAAGCAGATTTTGCTCTTCGCACGGGAAAAGAAACACGTTGCTTCCAATATTCGGCTGGAGCCCATTGCAAGGGAATCCCTCAAGATGCTCCGGGCTTCCATCCCGACAACGGTACAAATACTTGAAAAAATTACGGAAAGCCTTCCCCCCGTGCTCGCGGACCCTTCCCAGATCCAGCAGATCATCATGAATCTTTGCACCAACGCCGGGCAGGTGATGGATGCCCGGGGCGGGGTATTGACCTTCAGCCTGGACGTAGCTGAGCTGGAGGCACCCCTTTATACCGTGGTGAAAAAGCTTCCTCCCGGCTGTTACGTTCGAATGCGCGTCAATGACACCGGCCCGGGGATTACACAGGAGAACCTGAACAGGATTTTTGATCCCTTCTTCACCACAAAAGGTGTGGGCGAAGGCACCGGCCTAGGGCTGGCTGTGGTTCACGGCATTGTCCGGGACCTCAACGGCGGAATCCTCGTTGAAAGTGAAAACGGCCGGGGAACGACCTTTTCCGTGTATCTGCCGGCCTCCGAGGTGGAATCGGTTGAAGTAAAAACAAAGCAGAAAAAGGAGCTTCCTCGTGGAACAGAGCAAATCCTTTTTGTGGACGATGAACACATGATCATCGAGATGGTAAAACACCTGCTCGAGCGCCAGGGCTATTTTGTGGAAGCCCGGGCTGACGGCGACAGTGCGCTGGAGCTTTTTCGCCAAGACCCGCACCGTTTTGACATGCTAATAACAGACATGACTATGCCCGGAATGAGGGGTGACAGGCTGGCGAAGGAAATTCTGGCGATTCGGCCCGATATCCCTATTATCCTCTGCACGGGGTACAGCAAGCATATTTCCAGGGAAAAAGCCGAACGGATAGGCGTTCGCGCCCTCGTCATGAAGCCCCCGACCCAGCACAGTCTGGCTAACACGGTGCGAAAAGTTCTGGATGAAAAATCCCGGAAGTAGTGCTTATTTTCCCAGTCAAGGATTGAGCCGGAATACCTTCAAATCCGGAGCCTGCTGAAAATAAACGTATCCATTTTTCAATCGAAAGAAAGGAGGCAAAACTCTGATGTTCCGATTTGTTTTCAATTTACCACAACTCCGTTTTTTCTACATTTCTTTGGCCTTTGTGCTCTATATTGTGTGTTTTCACTACATACCGCCGGCACAAGCCGGGCAGTGGTATGCCAGGATAACCGCTGGCATTGAAGATTCGCGGTCCAGTAATTTTTCCGATGATGACTGCAGCGCAACTTCACCACCGGCACTCTACGGCTGCGGTTCAGGAAGCGACGGAAGAGCACTCGGTGCCTATGGCGACTTCAACTCCTTCGCTTCATTCGATGCAGCCCTGGGCCGCAGGGTGCTGCCGTGGCTACGCACGGATATTTCTGTTTCATGGCGGCCCAACATGGTTTACTCCGGGCAGGCGAATTTTACCGGTGTAAAAGGGCCTCAACCGGTTTATTCTTCTGCCGAGGCTTTCACTGCCATGTTTAATTTTTTTGCTGACCTCATTCCCAGCGGCGACGGCCCTTTATCAATATTTCAACCCTACATCGGGGCAGGGCTGGGTTTGTCATACAACAAAATGGACGCCATGACATTTCTTTTCCCCGGTCTCAAAACACATAAGATCAGCATAACACCATCAGGCTCCAGCCTGGACCCGGCCTATACCTTTTCCCTGGGAACCGGGATTGTCATTTCAGAGCGGATTTCAATCGATATAGCCTATCGTTGGAGCCACCTGGGGCGGGTGGAAACAGACGCCGGACGAATGTATATGAATCACGTGCCTCAAGGAATGAACATAGCAGGAACTTCGGCACGGCTTCAAACCCATGGAGTCCAACTGGGCTTAAGATACACTTTTTGATGAAAGGGGCTTTCAATTAAAACCCGGCACCGCTGATCAGCGGTGCCGGGCTGCTCTATCATCTCTAGATGAACTTTAATTGCTACTTGATAGGCTTCAACTCCGCCCGCCGATTTTTCGCCATTCCGGCCGGAGTGTCATTGCTTGCCACCGGACGCGAAAAACCAAAGCCTTTTGTCGTCAAACGGTTGGCTGATACACCCTTGTCAACTATATAGGCTTTTACGCCTTCGGCCCGCTTCTCGCTCAAGCGCTGGTTGTATTCAGCCGTACCCCGGTTGTCGGTATGGCCTTGGACCTCCATTGCCACCCCGGGATTATTGCGCATAACCTGCGCCACCGATTCCAGCCCGGAACGATAGATATCCTTTATTTCGTACTTGTCGGTGTCAAAAAGCACCGGCGGAATCACCCAACACCCCTGCGCATTGACGGTGGCGCCTCTAGGGGTGCCCGGGCACTTGTCCTTGGGGTCTATGACACCATCACCGTCGCTGTCCTTTGGCGGCGGTGGCGGAGGAGTCTTCTCTGGGGGTGGCTCGCAGGCCTCGGCCTCCTTGGCCAGCTCCCTGGCCTGGGTAAGAAGCGCAAATGCTTCACAAGGAGCGCAGGAAGGTCCGGTCCAGAAAACTTCAGCCGCCTCTTTAGCCAGCTCCCTGGCACGGATGATTTTTTCAGGGCAATACTTGGCGCCTTCGGACTTTTCGGCCGCTGCAATTACCGCTTCGGTCTCATCAAATTCAACAGGACAGGTAATGGCTTTGTCTTTAACACCAAAGTGAGAGCTGGGTGCACAGCCTGCCATTACAAAAAGCAGAACACAAACCGGAAAAACTAATTTCCATCTCATAATTCATCCTCCTTTCGAATGAGTTTTTAGTGAAAACAGGCAAACAGCGCCGAAGCGACCTACGCTGGAGATTACAGAGAGCATCACTTCCAGCCAGTCACTCCCGCGAAAATAGCACTTTAAATTAGTCTATCAGGATATTCTCCAAAAGACCATTATTATTCCCGGTTCCAAAGGTGAAATCAGTCACAGCACATGCATCTTGATTAAAGATGATGGCCTCGTAAAAGTCCCGGAGCCGTCATTCCGGCGTAGGTCGGAATCCATAAGTCGTTGGAATCACTGGACCCCGGCCTGCGCCGGGGTGACGACGGAGGGGGGATTTTGACTTTTTACGAGGCCATCAAAGATGATCAACTCGTAAAAAGTACAATCTCCGCTTTATCGGCGTCGGGGTCGGAA
>CAYXDR010000114.1:0-3551 GCA_964463515.1 uncultured Desulfobacteraceae bacterium
GAAACCTTCTCTGCCGTATAGAGAAACGGATTCACCCGTACTGTGGGCAACTTCTTTTAAGATAGGTCGAGCCGAAATAACCACTGCGTGATTTTTTTTGACAGTATGGCCCAGTGACAGAAGCTTCAGTCCAAGCGTGTAGTCGCCCGAATTGGAATCATATACCAGGTAACCCTTGTGACAAAGTGTCCCCACAAGGCGCATTACACGGTTTCGAGTAAATCCCGTCCTTTGTATAATTGTGCTGATCCCTACACTTGTGTCGCTTATAAAGCAGTCCAAAATTTCAAGAGCAGCCAATACAGATTCAACATATCTCTCGGTTTGTTTCGTTTTTTCCTTCATTGACACTTTTCCGATGACAAGTTGACAATGTGTGACATATGACCTGGCAATCGCCTCCCCAAAAGAAACTCATACTTTTCAACTACAGCGCAAAGTCCCTTCATATCAATGCCCGTGTTTTCGCCTAAACGCTCGAACAGATGAACAGCATCCTCGGTGGCGACATTCCCTGAAGCCCCCTTGACAAAAGGGCAACCTCCAAGGCCCCCGGCTGATACATCGAAAATATTGACGCCGGCATCGTAACCAGCCATCATATTCACCAGGCCTAACCCCCGCGTGTCGTGTAGATGTAAGGAGATATTGCAGTTTGGTATGGCTTTTTCTGCTGATTTAACCAAATTTTTCACCTGCACAGGACCAGCCATACCCGTAGTATCGGCCAGATTGACTTCAACGGCGCCTGCCTCAGCCATGGCTTCAGCTGCTCTAAGCACTCCTTCCTCGTCTACCGCCCCCTCGTAAACGCAACCGAATGCACATTGAACGCCGGCTCGGATCTTCATGCCTGATCGGGCAGCAATTGATATTAGTCCGAGCATTCTCTTCAAAGCTTCCTCGGCTGGTACTCCTGCGTTTTTTTGGCTGTGAGTATTCGAGGCTGACACAGACATGCTGACGTGATTCAATCCGCATTTCATTGCTCTTTCAAGGCCCTTTTCATTAAGAACCAATCCCGTAATCAAGATATCTGAATAAAGCCCGGCAATGCGCTCAACAAGGATATCCGTATCTGCCATTTGAGGAACAATTTTTGGGTGAACAAAAGAGCCTACCTGCACCCGCTTGACCCCTGCCTCAGCCAGAAGCTTGAAGAGAGCCAATTTATCTTCAAGACTAAGGGTTTTGGCCTCAAACTGAAGCCCATCCCTTAAGGATTCATCTTCTAAAATGATTCTTTGCATAACAGCGCTCCGCCATAAACGGCTATTAGGTAGCCTTCTTAGCTATCGTGTAGCACGGTTGATATCATGAAATGACAATCATGTCAAGATTTTTTTAGATTGGCCGGAGCATTGCAATTTTTAGCAAACATTATACGGTGCTCATCGCCAGCGCCGGGTAATCCCGTCAGCAGGCCATGCCGGATTTCTGGATACTGTGCATCACATAAATTTCCCCATGATTCCTGGGAAGTAATTATTTACAAACACCAACGCCATTATCCATAAAGCCTAAATAAATAGCGCCATTGGTCGTAATGAAATGAAGTTGTATGATGATTTTTTATTCAGTAATTGACGAGAGTAACAAATAATGATGAGGTCGTAAAAAGTACAATCCCGGGCTTATCGGCGTCGGAGTCGAAATCGGTTTCGGGTTCGAAAAGACCGATCAGCGTCCGATACCGATCCCGATAGCGATCCCGACCCCGAAGGACATGGTAATTTACTGGCTCAGGGTCTGAATAAAACACCCGCCGGAAGAACCGGAACCTTTCACACCTTGACCAGAGTCCGCTTCCGGATCAGAAATGTAGCGTTTCCCCAGCGCCTTTAGGCTGACATTGACGTTGTTGCTGTCTGAATCTGTATTTATAAAGTCTTCGGGAACGTCTTCTATTCCTGCCATGTCTGTCCAGTTGATGCCATCGGCACTGACGAAACTTTCACCCAGATCGGCAGTGGCTTTGCTGGAATAGCCTTCAATGGGGGCCTCAACGGCAATGGGTGCCTCCGCCAAGTCGCCTTCGGTTTCAAGGCGCACAACAATGGAAAAATTTTCACCTTTTTCTATGAATACATCCTCACCGAAATTAATGACATAATAACCGGGAAGATCTTTGTGGGTGGTGACGTTTTCCAGGGCCAGGGTGCCGCTGGCAGGGTTATTGGGCCACGGATTGGTATAAACGGACACATGCACCGTTGTATCCAGGTTCAAAACAAAAACACCCGCCGCCTGAATGTACTGATCCTCTTCAGCAGTGAAAACATTGCTGAACCACTGATCAGAAAAATCGTCCCCAACCGCATAGCCGCCTGTCACTCCCAGGGGATCGTAGAAGTGATTTATGTTGTATGTGTTTGGTTCTTCGACTGAATATACAAAAGCCATCTCGTCTTCGTGTTTACCGGTTACTTTGTCGTAATAGGACACATAGAAGTACCCCTCATCTCCCCACTCCTCTCCCCATGAGTTCTGGACTATCCAGGCACCGTCTCCGGGGGGAGTATGCAGGAAATTTTCCTTGGCATAGGTATCATCCCATCCTACGGCCAGTACGGAGTGATTGCTTCCTAATTCATCTCCACCATAATAAAAAGCGGCATTCTGAGGATTGTAGCTACCATTGTATGTTTCGTCATCATCTACACTATCGTCGACAAAAACGTCAATATTCACGGCGCCATAAACAGCAAGGAGGTGCTTGACATTTGACACGAAGGAATCTCCGGAAGGGCCAATAACGGCGGTATTCACAAGTGCCGCGTTGTCGGCATCCGCAGGCGGAGGGGTATCAAAATCCTCATAGGGTACGTCGCTTTCCGATACCGGCCCTGTCCATCGGCTGTACATGGCCATGGAAACTGTTCCGCTTCCGCCCTCTTCATACACGGAATGTTCCGGTTCAGCTATATCAAAAGCAACACGTTTTGCATCCATGTCATTATAGGCAAACCATGCCAGGTGTTTTTCGGAAAAATCCGTCTCCAGCAATTCATTTTTGAGGGCGGAAGATTCCGCAGAGCCAATGGCAGCAAAGGACCAGCAGGTTCCCCATGGATCCTGGTTTTTGACACCCGAAACCCAGCCTTCATCCCTGAGATCAAAGTAGGCCTGCTGGCTTACAGGATCGGCATCCAGCGCTGTTCTTGTTTCGGAAACTATGGACTGGTCGTGGAGGTGCCGGAGATTTACGGGGGATGGCCGTTTGCCTAAAACACGGTAGCCTTCCGCGGTGTCCTGGACAGGATCCTCGGCCTGCATGGTGTTCGTCCTTTGGGCCTGCTTCTCTTTGATTTCCGCCCGCCATGCTTCAAAAGCCGGGTTCAAAGGGGTGAAATTTCCGGGTTCCGTTGCATGGGCTGAAAAACTGAAAGCCAATGTAATTAAGAGAGTATAAATCAGTTTTTGCATTTAAATCTCCTTTGGGTTAATTTTTTGGAACATAGGTATCACAACAGGATGTAATGATGCAACAAGAATCGGGTCACCCGAGGTTCAATTGCTGGATGGATCATGATATAATTATTTTTATGGAC
>CAYXDR010000114.1:3561-8608 GCA_964463515.1 uncultured Desulfobacteraceae bacterium
CGCCATATGCGCAAAAAAGCGCCTTGGAAAAAATTGATAACAGAGACGGCAACGAGTTATTCTTGCTGTCTTAAAATCGAAGGACAAATCGCTACTTTATACAATAAAAGGAGGGCCGCATGGACTTAAAAGGACTGGCAGGCGGGCAGTACAAACCGCTTTCTGATCAAGACATCGAGACAATACACGATGCCGCGCTTACGATTCTGGAAGAAGTTGGATTCACCTATGAATCAGGGCTAGACAAGGTGCTGGAGATTCTCGAAGGCGCAGGGGCATCCGTGGACAGAACCGCTTCCAGGGTGCGCTTTCCCAGGACCTTGATCGAGAAGCATATCCGAAACGCACCTGAGAGGCTGGTCCTTTACAGCCGGGACGGTAAAAACGACCTTGATCTCGGCGAAGACAGGGTTCACCTTGGCACCGGGGGTGCGGCCGTACGGATCGTTGACATGGAAACAGGCCGGTATAGATCCACCACGCTGAAAGACCTTTATCTCCTCGGCAGGTTGGTGCAAAAGCTGGAAAACATCCATTTCTTTCTGCGCCCCTGCATCCCGACCGATATTCCTGAATCCGCATATGACGTAAATGTATTTTACTCTTGCTTCAAGGCAACAACCAAGCACGTGATGGCGGGTGTAAACAACGTCGAGGGCTTTGGAAAAGCCCTCGAACTGGCATCCATTGTAGCCGGGAGCAAGGAAAAGCTTGCACAGAAACCGTTTATTTCCATAATCACCTCCTTTGCAATAAGCCCTTTGAAACTCTGCACCCAGTCAACAACGATCATGTATGAGGCGGTGCTGAACAAAATTCCGGTCGCCCTTTCCTGTGCGCCCATGGCCGGATCCACATCCCCCGTGACCATGGCGGCCACTCTGGCCCTGGTCCACGCTGAACAGCTGGCGGGTATCACCCTGTGCCAGATCATGAATCCTGGAGCCCCCGTGATTTACGGTGGCATCCCCGGCACTGCGAACATGAGAAACATGGCCTACCAGGGTGGAGCGGTGGAATGCGGCATGATGAATGCGGCCATCCACCAGATGGCCCGTCATATAAATGTGCCCAATTACAATTCCAGCGGCCTGACGGATTCAAAACTCCCCGACGGCCAGGCTGCCTGGGAAAAGGCGATCACAACACTGCTCGCAGCAATGGGAGGGTCCAACTATGTGCATCACGCGGCCGGCATGCTGGATTCCATGGCCGGTGTTGCATACGAACAATATGTCATAGACGACGAGATAATCGGAATGAGCTGCAAGGTACTTAAAGGAATCGATGTCGATGCCGAACATCTTGCGCTGGAGGTCATAAAGGATGTCGGGCCCGGAGGGAATTTCATGATTCACCCCCACACCCTTAAACACATGCGCAGCGAATATTTCCCCGGAAACGGCGTTACCGACAGGGACGGCCTTTCCAGATGGGAGCAGCAGGGGCGAATGGATGCGCGTGAAAGAGCCCGCAGAATAGTCGCTGATATACTGAATGCTCCTGAGGAGCCTTGCATAACTGAGGATCTCGACCTGGCAATAAAGGATAAATTCCGTGAAATCATAAATTTATAGCCATTTCGATTAAAACCGGCCCCCCTTCCGGGAGGGCCGGTTCGGCTCAAGGTCTCCAGGCAACGCATCAGCCCGACCCTTCAAAATAGCTTGAAAATGATGTCCTTGGTTTTATTTGGAAAAAGCGGCGTTCTCTGAGGAACCGGCGAACGCCGCTTTAAATCCATTACTGAGGAAGCCCGCCTGGTTGAGACGGAGGCTGACCGGGAGATCCTCCGTCTTCAGGAACATCACAAGCTGCGGTCAAGCCAAGCATTAACGCCAGAATTGCCGTTATGAGCAATCGACTCAAATTTTTCATCTTAAACCCTCCTTTCATTAAACTTTATTGAAGATCCTGCAGTTTAGCCATAAAATCCTTCATCTTTTCGCTGTCCTCCTGAACACCCTGAATGATTTCATTGTATTCCTGAACTTGCAGACCCGTGTCCTGAACCGCTTCCGTCATTTTCTGATTCGCCTGTTGCTGCAGCTGGTATCTTTCATTTTCGTCTTCAGCCTTCTGGATCTCTTCTCGAAAAGATTCCCCTATTTTCGTTATTTCCATGTAGGCCTCAGCCGCCTGACCAAGTTGAGCATCGCTTATTTCCGTGTCCTGCTTCGAAGCCTGCTGGGCGCCGGCTGGAGAGCCGACAAGCAGCAGAGCGCCCATTAACCCGGTAATTATGCTGAAACTTAATTTACCAAACATCTAAAACCTCCCTTGATTAGTTAGTTTCCATCCGGTGTTTCCGGATGGGCACTAGTTAAAAAAGCATTCGACATCCCGGTCCCCGGAGAAACACCATGCTTAACCGGATTGAGACTTGCTATTAGTCCTAGCAGCAGGCATGCCACAAAGGGCAAAAGAGCTTGCCAGCCGACAAGCTCTTGTTATAACAGCCAATAATCAAATGGCCGGCTTAGTTCTTTCTTCGGTGGTTTGCCTTGGCGGGATAAAATATGTATTATAATGGCACATGTGCAATTATAACCATGTCAGGAGACCCCATGAAACCCTTTTACTTGGTTCAGAAATCAATGACTCTGCGCACAGCCCTGTTGATATATGCCGTGGCTCCACTGGTGGGGGCATTGGCTCTTGTCGGATACCTGGCACTGAATTCATTTGAAAAAGAAGTTGAAAAGCAGATGCAGAAGGACCTGGAACTGGTGGCCCGCGCCGTCAGGCTGCCTTTGAGCTATGCCCTTGAAAAAGACAGATCAGGAAGCATGATGCAGGCTCTTGAATCGGTGTTCTCTATAGGCCGGGTTTACAGCGCGTATGTATATGACGACAAGGGAGCCGAAATCGCCACGCTAGGGCTGTCAGATCCCGACCCCAAACGGGGCCGCCTCACGAAGCTTGCAGCCGAAGGACAAAGGCGGGGGGAGTACGGCAAAATAGCAGGCACAGAAGTTTACTCCTATTTTGTGCCCCTGAACGACAGAGGCGGCCGGATCATCGGGTTGCTGCACCTCACCAGAAGAGGCAGAGATTTCAATGAACACCTGCAGTCGATAAGAATCAAGGGAGCGCTGATCCTGATCGGCCTGCTTTTGACACTCTCTGCTCTTGTAATTTACGGGCATCACCAGGCCCTTGGAGTGCACCTTCGACGTCTTGCCTCGAGCATGTCCAAAGTCGCCAGGGGCGATCGCGGCCACCGATTCGAATCCCGCGGTCCGAAAGAAATTGCCTGGCTCGGAACCAATTTCAACGATATGCTAAACAGCATCGAGCAGGCTGAAAAACAGCTGGACGAGCACCGCAGGTCTCAGCATGAACTCCAGATGAAGCTGCGGCGTTCGGAAAAGCTTGCAGCCCTGGGGAGACTTGCGGCCGGTACCGCACACGAACTGGGCACCCCCCTTAGTGTTATAAATGGAAAAGCCCAACGGGCGCTCCGGGACAGGTCCATTACCACCGAACAAAGACAAACCCTGGAAGCAGTCCGTGAGGAGGTGGCCCGGATGGAGCATATCATCAGGCAACTGCTCAACTTCAGCCACAGTACTACGCTGCGCTATTCGATCGCAGCTCCTGCACGGCTTGCCTCCTCGGCGGTCGCGGCCGTTGATGAAGAAGCGAAAACAAACAACACCGAGGTTGAAATCGAGGGCTCGACGAATACAGGGCCTGTGGAAGTGGATGCTGTAAGGGTGGAGCAGGCCTTGATCAATCTGCTTCGAAACGCGCTCCAGAGTACACCCGGCGGGAACGTGCGCATTTCCTGGTATCGTGACCAGCACTACATCACTTTTCGAGTTGATGATGACGGCCCCGGTGTTGACAGCGAAATACGGCCCAAGATATTTGAGCCTTTCTTCACAACAAAGCCTGTTGGCAAAGGAACAGGGCTCGGATTGTCGGTTGTCCAGACCGTCGCAGAAGAACACGGCGGGATGATCGAAGTTGAAACCAACGAATCAGGCGGTGCATGTTTCAAACTGAGCCTCCCGCTGGATTCAAAAAAAGAGGAGCCAAAATGATGCAGCATGAGGTCGAAACGGGATATATATTAATCGTGGAAGATGACGAGGCCCTGGGATCTCTGCTGCTTGAAGAAGTCAGGGATTCGGGGTTCGAAGCTGAATGGGTGGCTGCAGCCGAAAATGCGGAAAGACTCATGGAGCGAAAATGGCCGGATCTTGTCGTGTGCGATCTGAGACTGCCGGGAATGGACGGATTGAGCTTCATGAAAAAAACCGGTGAAAAGGCATCCAATTCATCTCCAGCCTTTCTGATTATCACGGCATTCGGCACCATACCGAAGGCCGTGGAAGCTTTGAAAGCCGGTGCCGAGGACTTTCTCACAAAGCCCCTCGATCTGGAACATTTCAGCCTCTCCGTCAAGAGGACCCTTGAAAGAAAGCATCTCAGGGAAACGCTCCACCGCATGAAAGGGCTTATCACCACGGACGACTTCCATGGAATCTACGGGCGCAGCACCTCCATGCGCCTGTTATTCGACCAGGTACGGCAAGTGGCGTGCGCCCAGGGCCCGGTGCTTATAACCGGTGAAAGCGGCTCCGGTAAGGAGCTCGTAGCCAGGGCCATACACAGGGAAAGCACACGGGCGCAGGGGCCCTTTCTTCCTGTCAACTGCGCCGGAATACCGGAAAATCTTCTTGAGAGCGAATTTTTCGGACACGCGGCAGGCTCCTTCACAGGCGCGCAGAAAAGCCGGCAGGGACTTTTCGCCGAGGCGCAGGAAGGCTCTATACTGCTGGATGAAATTTCGGAAATGCCGCTTTCCCTCCAGGCGAAGCTTCTCAGGGTTCTTCAGGACGGCAAGCTGAGGCGGCTTGGAGACAACAGGGAGTTCCAGGTGGATGTCAGGGTCCTGGCGGCAACCCACCGGGACCTCGAAGAAGAGGTTCGGCTCGGGCATTTTCGCGAAGACCTCTTTTACCGCCTCGAGACTTTCACATTGAAGATCCCGCCGCTGCGGGAGCGAGGGGAAGACGTAGAGTTGCTCGCAGCGAGG
>CAYXDR010000115.1:0-8606 GCA_964463515.1 uncultured Desulfobacteraceae bacterium
CGATGCCGATAGCGACCCCGACCCCGAAGGACATCGTTATTTTGACTTTTTACGAGGCCATCAAAGATGAATTCGGGGTGTTTACAACATCCGGCCGAACAAATCAGCGTTACAATAACGTTACACAACGTTACCAGGAAAGCAGTAACGATTCAAATGACAAGAGGAATAATCCGGATACCAATATTTTTTCCAGTGCTTGAAGGTCTTTCCAAAAACGAGAGGATCAAAAACTCCTCAGAAAGATTAAAATACGTAATTTTCATAATAGATTTTTACGAATGTAATATTTCATAAAGAATTGGCATGAATTTTGATAATATTATTTGACAAACTTGTTTGAAATTCATGAGCTAAGAGGAATTATTCATAAAGGAGGTAAAAACGATGCCAAGAGGAGACGGAACAGGTCCTCAGGGAAAAGGGCCGCGTACAGGCAGGGGCATGGGAGGGCAAGGCGGCCGCGGTCTCGGCGGCGGCTACGGAGCCGGGCCTGGCGGAAACTGCGTATGCCCCAAATGCGGTGAAAAAGTTACACACCAGGTTGGAACTCCTTGTTATGAAATAGCATGTCCGAAATGCGGTTCTCCGATGACGCGTGAATAGATCAGGCACACATGATTTATGAAAGGAGAGCGAAATGGAGTACATGTTTGAAAAAATGTCTCTGGGCGGCGTAACGATACCCAATCGATTCGTGTTTCCCCCGATAAAGCTGGGATACGGAGAAACCGACGGGACCGTCACCGAGCGGCAGGTGACTTTCTACGGGCAAATCGCTCAAAACGGACCCGGCCTGTTGATTTTGGAACCTGTCTCCGTGGCTCAGGAAGGTAAGGAACACCCCAGGCAGCTATGCGTCCACTTGCCCGGAAGCACCGCCGAGCTTAGAAAAATAGTCCGTGCAATCCACGGACAGGGGCGCCTGGCCTGTCTCCATCTCAACCATGCAGGCGCAGCTGCAAACCCTGCCGCCGGTGGAAGCACGCCTTTATCCGCATCCACCTTTGTATGCCCCTCGAGCGGCCAGGAATCCAAGGCTCTCGACGAATCCGGAATTGAATCCATCATCGAAAGTTACGGAGCTGCAGCCGCCAAAGCACTTGATGCCGGTTTCGATTTCATGGAAATCCAGGGAGGACACGGATATCTTTTGTCCCAGTTTTTAAACCGCGACCTGAACAGGAGGTCAGACAACTACGGCCTGGATAGGCTGCTTTTCGCCAGACGGGTGCTGTCGGCCGTAACGGCGCAGGCACCTGGCATGCCCTTTATCGTCAGGATTTCCGGCAATGAAATGGCTCCTGAATACGGCCTGGACCCGGAAGGCCAGGCGTTGTTTTTGAAGCTCGCAGAGGAGGCGGGCGCATGCGCCGTTCATGTAGGCATGGGGAATGCCTGTTTCAGCCCTCCCTGGTATTTCCACCATGCAAGCCTTCCCGAAAAGCCCCAGGTGGATGCGCTTGAAAAGGTCAGAGGGCACACAACGCTTCCTCTCATCGTCGCCGGAAGGATGGGAAGGCGGCAAAGGGTCCAGGAGCTGTCTTCAGCGGGCCTGGCAGACATGATCGCGCTGGGACGCCCTCTGATCGCGGATCCCCTTTTGATTGAAAAATGGCGCAACGGAAAAGACGACGCTGCAATGAGTTGTGGTTACTGTCTCCAGGGCTGCCTTCATCGTCTGAAAACCGGACAGCCCCTGGGCTGCAACATAAATCCCGGCATTGGAATGCCGAGTTTGAAACCTGCAGAAAGCCCGGGCAACGTGCTGATTGCCGGAGGAGGACCTGCGGGAATGAGCGCCGCGATTTATTTGAGCAAACGGGGCCACAAAGTCACCCTTGCCGAGCAGGAAAGTCGCCTTGGAGGCCAATTCTCCCTTGCATGGCAGGCACCCGGGAAAGAAAAGATGAAGGACAGCCTGGAATCGGTGGAAACTTCTCTCGAGGCCAGCGGTACGACCGTCCTACTGGGGAAAAAAATCGATGCCGCCTTGGTGCAGGAACTAAAGCCGGATCTCCTGGTCTGGGCCGCCGGGGCGCGCCAGAATATCCCCTCAATACCCGGGCTCGAAAAGCAGTACAGCCTCACAACAATCCAATACTTCAAACAGGAAAAACCAGTCAAGGGCCCAAGGGTGCTGGTCATAGGGGCCGGGCGCACAGGGCTTGAAATCGCCGAAATGTTGGGGCGTGAAGGTTTTCAGGTGACCGCCACCAAGAGGACGGATCCCATCGGAAGTATGATGGAAATGATTACAAAAAACCTCACGCTCAAACGGATCGGGGAGCTTGAAAATGTTCACCTGATGCCCCATACAACGGTAAAAGCCTTTATGGAAGACCATGTGGATATGGAACAGGACGCTGCTGCCATATCAGTAGAACCGTTTCAAACGGTGATCCTGTCATCAGGTATGCTTCCCGCACCCGGGCCTGACGATGAAATCCGTCGTCTCGTGCCCAAGGTGGAAGTGATAGGGGATGCGGCCCAAGTCAAGGATATTTTCAGCGCCATGCACGCGGGTTACGAACTCGCCGCTGCCTATGAAAAATGACGGCCTTGTAAAGTCCTCAAGCCGTCATTTCCCGGCGAGAACTTGTGTCGGGGGGTGACGATAAAGGGGATATTTTGACTTTTGACGAGTTCATCAAAAAATAAAGCGGAGGTAAAACCATGGAACAAGTTTCATTCTCGGATATAGCCATAGTCTCCTGCGGCACCATGAGCCTGGAATTAAACCATCTCAAAAAGGAAGGTTTCCTCGACACTCAGCATCTTTTCTACACGACACCGGGGCTCCATGAAGACTGCCACGAACTCGAAAGACAACTGATAGAGCGTATCGGCAAAGCAAAAGAAAGAGCAGGCAAAATCCTTGTCGTCTACGGGGGGAAATTTTGTTATGTGAATGCCGATAACCCCACACGCACAATGCGCACTATTATACAGGAACAGGGACCGGGCGTGACGAGAATCGAAGCGACCCATTGCATGGACATGATAGCCAGTGAAGAGGAACGTAACAGGATCGCCGAGGAGGTGGCCGGCGGTGAAAAAGTCTGGTGGATGACCCCGGGATGGATACAGTTCCGGCATCAAGTTTTCAAAGGATGGGACCAGGGGCTTGCCAACGAAAATTTCCCGAGGCATACCGGGGGTGCCATCGTGCTTGACAGCATCGGTTATGTCGATCAATATATGGCTGAAAAACCGGAAGATTTTCTGGAATACTCAGACTGGATGGGGATACCCATTCAGGGCTATCCGGTTACCCTGGAGCGTTTTAAATCCTTGCTCATTGAACAGGCAAAGAAATTGAACGAAGGGGAATGAACTTCGTTTAGTTTAGCTGGATTCCCTATGGACACGTCAGACCTTTTCACCGGCCCGCATGAATGCCACATGAACGGTTGGATTTGTTGTGCGCCTTTCGAGCGGCTGCTGAACATTACGATCTCAGAAGCGGTGGACGGTCACGCCACCTTGACCATGCCTTTTCTGCATGAATACGCCCAAGGGGCGGGTTTACTGCACGGCGGGGCCATCGCGGCGCTGGCAGACACCGCGGTGGTCATGGCGATCAAAAGCATCATAACCCCCGGGTCGCACTTCGCCACCACCGCGATGAACATGCGCTATCTCCATCCCATAAAACAGGGGTTGGTAACTGCCTATGCCCATATTACACCGGCAGACGGCCGCCTGGTAGAAGGCCGCGCCGCGGTATACGACCACACGAACCGCGTTGCGGCCGAGATGACAGCGACATTCAAGCTGGCCCGGGACACCCGGATTCGCAACGTTCCCTTTGCAGGCCCCCACCCGGCCCAAAATCCATAGCCTGCAGGCCATGGGTATCTTCTGCGGGCTCATACGGTATCAACAGCACCGGAATGAAAGCGCATTCCCGCTCCTGCGCACTCGGAAGCCCCGAAGGATTTGCGACGTAGTCAAATCAGGCTCCGCCTTTAAGAGAGCTTTCAACTTTAGATGATAAATCATTGAAGTTGAAGGGTTTCTGCATAAAGGCGCTGCAACCCCGCTGGAGAATTTCGGCTGCACGGCCGTCTTTGCTGTAGCCGCTTGAAAGAATAACTTTTACCGACGGCTCCATAAGTCGCAGCCGGTCGAATACTTCCCCGCCGCCTATGTCCGGCATGATCATATCCAGGATAACCAAGTTGATATCGGATAGATGCTCCCGGTAGATCCTCAGGGCCTCCCCGCCGCTTCCAGCCCTGTAGACCCGGTAGCCCATAAATTCCAGCATTTCCGCACATACATCAAGAACGCTCTTTTCGTCGTCCACAACAAGGATGCTTCCGTTCTGTTTGCCGGAAATCCGATCGTGCCGCCCTTCACTGCGTTCGACATTTTCCGAATGATTTTCCTGTTCAAATGCAGGAAGATGGATGGTAAAAGTGCTTCCCTTGCCCTTTTCGCTTGCTGCCTTTATTGAACCGCCGTGGCTTTTTACAATGCCATAGGCGGAAGCCAAACCCAGGCCTGTTCCGCTTCCCACTTCCTTGGTCGTAAAAAAAGGCTCAAAAATCCGTGGAAGAATTTCTCTATCCATGCCGCAACCAGCGTCTTTTACTTGCAATTTCACATAGCGTCCCGGCCTCAAAGAAAGAAGCGAAGCTTCTTTTTCATCCAGCACAACGTTTTCCGTTTCCACGCCCATTTCTCCTCCCTCTCCCATGGCCTGCCAGGCGTTTACATACAGGTTCAACAAAACCTGCTCGATCTGGCCCTTGTCTGCTTCGACTGTCCAGAGATCCAACCGGGGAGATACATGTATGTTGATTTCTCTCTTGGTGCGGCCGAACATCTCGACGCTTTCCTGAACCAGCTGATTCAGGTTCGTCGGAACAGGCTGATATCTTCCGCGGCGGGCAAAACCAAGAAGCTGCTTGGAAAGCTCGGCTCCTTTCCTTGCGCATTGCCCGATGTTCCTTATTCTCTTGAAGTCGGGGTGTTCAGGATCTTTATCCATCAACAACAGGGAGACGTTACCCTGGATCCCGGTAAGCAGGTTGTTGAAATCGTGGGCCACGCCGCCTGCAAGTGTGCCGATCGATTTCATTCTCTCTGCATCCAGAACAGATTCCTGCATGCGTTGCTGATCCGTCTTGTCCTCATAGGTCATCAACTGCTTTCCACCCCTCAATGAAACCCCTCTGAACTGAATGTTCCTGTCCTTTCCGTCCTTGCAACGCACGGTGAATGTTCGGGCCTTGCTTTCGTATGGCCTCCACGCTTCCTGAAAATCCCCTGTCCAGGTTTCCATGACTTCCTTTCGGTAGGCTTCGTCAGGGTAAGCCAACTGGAACCATGTTTCCTTATCCGGCAGATCTTTAGACGTGTAGCCAAAGATCCGGGTGAACTGAGGATTGATGTATTCGAAGCGCCTGCCGGCACCCTGCACGGTAATTCCGAAAGGCGCTTCCTCCCCTAATGTCCGAAACAGTTTTTCACTGTCCCGCAGCCGCTCCTCGGCCTTCCGCCTCAGTCTTTCCGATTCAGCTGTTTCCAAAACGATATAAACACACAATCCGAAGGCAATTATGGAAATCCCGAAAAAAATCCACCAAAAACGACGGACTGCAGCAGAAATATCCTCCCTCACATCCTCCAGGTATATACCAGTGCCAAGCACCCAGTTCCAGGGTTCAAACAGCCTCACGTAGGAGATTTTTTGCACAATCCGATCCGGATCGTCTTTCCACTGCCATGTATAACGCACATAACCCGCATCCTTGTTCTGCACCTCATCTACAAAAGCCTTGAAAAGCCGCTTTCCGGCGGGATCCCGGAAATCCGACAGGTTCTCGCCCACCAGGTCCGGCCGGTACGGATGCATGATCATTCGCGGATATGTGTCGTTTATCCAAAAATAATCCTTGTGTTCCGGACCGTACCTGAGGCTTTGAATACTGCGTACCGCCATATTCTTCGCGATATGTTCCGGCACCCATCCCTTCTCGGCCTGTTCTCGATATTCCGCAAGAATGCACCAGGCAGTGTTCGTTAATTCGCGAACAGTTTCGCGTTTCTGATTCATCAGCTGCTTTTCAAAATTGGGGATGAAGAAAAAAAAGAAACTTCCCAGAAACAAGGAAAAAATAACGCAAACAAGGACGGTGATACGCAGCAAGGCGGTCCCCACTCCTGCCTGCGACAAATTTTTCCGAAGACTTTTTATGTCCATGGAGCTTTTCCTGGCAAACCACAGCCTCCAAGAGCCTGAGAGTCAAAAAAAACTGCGAAATGTAAAGGTAAGGCAAGAACAAAAAGAATACATCTTCAATGAACGAAAAAGGTAGACAGGCGACACGTTTCATGTCAAGGAAAAATTCACGATAATATATTTAGTGCCCATCCGGAAATACCGGGTGGGCACTCGTTAACTTAGGCCCTGCCCCGTTCTCCCAAAACCGTGGCAATTTCCGAATGGGACGACACAGTTTCATAATTGCCATACGTTAGCATGGAATCGCAATTGACAAGACGCGCTGGTTCAATTATGACGATCCTGAGCTTATATTCTTATTCGATTAATTTGAATTCAGGTGGTGCCCATTTCTTTATCATCTTTGAAAATCTCCCGACAGGGAATACAAAGTCATTCTCGGAGAGAACTTAAAAATATGAAAATCCCGAAGCGGAGCCGCGGGCACCGCCGGAACCATCAACAACAAAATCGGAAGCTTTAGCGTTTGCGGAGATTCAATTCTCCTTGGCTAGACACTACATACGGGAGAGTCAATCATGAATTCGAAATCAAGGCCGGGGGGCGGCTCCGATTTGCTTTATATTGACATTGGTTGCCCTTTGTTCATTCAGTGCCAGAATCTTCCGGACCGCTTGAAATCCAAGCTCATCGGGCTTGTTCCCGGCGCATACATAATAGTTTCCACTCCCGGTTCACCCGGCTCACGGCCGCTTCTTCCGCCTGGAACCGAAAACATCATCGTACGCTATATCTTCAGGGGTGAGGTGCTTGGATTCAAGTCTTCAGTATTGGCAGCGATAGAAAAGCCCTTCCGCCTTACATTCCTTTCCTACCCCTATAAGGTGGAAAGAATGAACCTCCGGAAGGAAAAACGGATAAATTGCAATCTTCCTTCTGTATTGACCTCCAAGGGCAAAGAAATCAAGGGGATTATCTCGGACCTTAGTTCAGGAGGATGCCGGTTCACGGCGAAACTCACCTCACCAGGCGCTGGAACCGGGCTGACGGTGGATAGCACGGCGAATCTTTCATTCTATCTTCCGGCATCCGAAGGGGCCTTCGAAATTGAAGGCATGATCCGAAACTCCGATCTTTCCGCGGTCAGGGCTGAACTCGGGGTTCAATTCATAAAGATCGCGGAAACGCAAAAAGATCAGATAGAAGCTTATATCCACCGGATCTCTGAATTTGTATGATTCTATTTTTGATGGGTCGTAAAAAGTACCATCCCCGGCTTATCGGCGTCGGGGTCGGAATCGGTATCGGGGTCGAAAAGAGAGTTGATCAGCTTCCGATACCGATCCCGATAGCGACCCCGAGGGACATCGTTATTTTGACTTTTACGACCTCGTCATTTTTTGGAAGCCCTGTCTTTTGTCATATAATCGTTCAAAGCTTCCTGCAGGGACTCCGCCGCCAGGAAAGCACAATGACGGTCTTCCTCGGGAAGCCCACCGAGAATTTCCAGGATTTCTTCGCCTGTTATATCTATCAGTTCATCCGGGGTCTTATCCAGGGACAGTTCAGCGGCAAAAGAGCCGCATACCGTACTCGATCCGCATCCGTCGGTTCGAAATGAAGCATCTGCTACTTTGCCTCCGTCGAATTTCAAAAAAAATTCAATCGTATCCCCGCAGGAACCGGTTACGCGACCGTGCCCGTCTGCATTCTCGATTCTGCCCATGTAAAGGGGTTCGAGCCAGCGCTTGAAACACACCTCTCCGTAGGCGGCTTTTGTTTCCTGATATATCTGGTTCTGTAAATCCTTTACGAAATCATCCAGTGGATCGCCCATTTACTCCTCCATATATAATCTATTGAACTTTGTTCTCAATAAACCCGACCGCGGCAAGATACAACATGCCGGATCCTTGGTTCAACCCCAGCAAACCAGATAGTCCATTGTTGCTAAACGCTCCTATGCCGCAGCGGCCAAGTCCGACCGCCGCCGACAGAACATAAGCTCCCTGTCCCATACGCCCGGCACCCAGCATCAAATATCGGTATCCCCTCGGGCCAGTATAAAACATCTGCATCCTCCATGTCTCAAATGAAAAGAAAATGCACTCCGAGGCGAAATTATTTTAAGTTTTAAATGCAGCCGCCAAAAAGCCGCTGAAATCTCGTTTTCGCTTATGGTCCAGTGGTAGTTCACTGGAATCAGAAGTAAAATATCACAATAATTGACTTTGCTCCACTTTAACGAGAAAATGAAAGAGTAATCAAAACAGCGAACTGAAAACAATTTCGGTTATCAGGATGACACGGGAACAGCCGACAGTAAAAAAATTTTTTTTAGCTTCAATAATATTGATGGCCTCGCAAAAAGTCCCCCGGATTATCGGCGTCGGGGTCGGAATCGGTATCG
>CAYXDR010000116.1:0-8539 GCA_964463515.1 uncultured Desulfobacteraceae bacterium
GGGTCGAAAAGAGAGTTGATCAGCTTCCGATACCGATGCCGATAGCGACCCCGACAGACATCGTTATTTTGACTTTTTACGGCTTCACCATGAAAGGATCAGAATCAAAAATCCGGAATCCTTTGACAACGAAAGTTTCCTAACTGCCTGCCCTTGAAAACCCTAGCATGATGGAGGAATCAGTGGAAAAATTGATCATCACCGCGGCGGTTTGCGGTTCCGCACCCATGAAAACCCAGAACCCCGATGTTCCATATTCGCCCGAGGAAATCGCAGCCGAGGCCCTTAGAAGCTGGCGGGCAGGTGCAGCTATGACTCATATACATGTCAGGGAACCGGACACGGGAAAACCTGCCTTCGCCCGTGAGCTTTTCGCCGAAGTGCTCGATCGGATCCGCGCGGAAAGTGATATGCTGGTCAATTTGACTACCAGCGGGTTCAATATAAAAGGCCCGGACATCGGGAAACAGAGATTGATGCCGGTGGAACTGTGTCCGGATTTATGTTCCCTGGATGTGGGCTCGCTTAACTTTCGCGGGGGCCTGGTTTTTGAGAACCCACCCGCGTGGGTTGAACTGGCCGCGAAAACAATGCAGACAGCCGTCGTGAAACCCGAGATGGAAGTCTTCGATATCGGTCATATCCGGCAGGCGAATGATCTGGTTTCGAGGGGATTTATCGACGACCCTCCATATTTTCAGCTTTGTCTCGGGGTGCCTTGGGGCATCGAGGGTACATTGGAATCGTTGATTGAAATGCGGCGCCGGTTACCTGAAAGTGCCCAGTGGTCTGTGCTGGGAGTCGGCCCCCTGCAGCTGCCGCTTACCACCCATGCCCTGTTGATGGGCGGGCACGTACGGGTGGGTTTCGAAGACAACATTTATCTTGAACGTGGAGTAAAGGCCGACAGCAATGCCCGGTTCGTTGAGCGGGCGGTGCAGCTTGCCGGCCTTCTGCAGCGGAAGGTTGCTTCACCTGCCGAAGCCCGCGAAATCTTGAATATACCTTCCCGGAAGGAGCCCCTATAGTGGAACGGATGAACGCTCTGATTGCAGGTGCCGGTACAATGGGGCGCGGAATCGCCCATTGTTTTGCGAGGAGCGGCTTCAGGGTGGAACTGTACGATCCCGAGGAAAAGAGCTTAAAGGCCGCCGTGAAACAAATTGCGGAAGATCTCGATCTTTTTGTGGATCTCGGCAGGATTAGCAGCGGCCGGAAACAGGCTGTACTGGGAATGATAGAAACAACGGTCAGCCTTCCGGAAATCGTGCCGGATATCGTGGTTGAAGTCGCACCTGAAAATATCCAGGTAAAACAGGGCCTGTTCCGGGAACTCGAGGATCGAAGCAGTGCCGATGCATTGTTTTGCACCAACACCTCCGCTATCAGAATAGATGAACTGGCCGTACACCTGGAGCACCCCGAAAGGTTTGTGGGAACGCATTTCTGGAATCCTGCACATTTGATCCCCCTCGTGGAAGTGATTCCCGGCACTGCCGTGTCCGAAGAAACCGTAGGCCGGGTTATGGAGTTGATGCGCGGAATCGGCCAGAGACCTGTGAGAATAAACCGTGACGTGCCTGGATTTGTAGGCAACCGGCTTCAGCATGCCCTTCAGCGTGAAGCGCTAGCTCTGGTGGAGCAGGGGGTTGTCTCGCCTGGGGATCTCGATGAAATTGTGCGTTATAGTTTCGGCCTCAGAATGCCTTTGATGGGCCCTTTTGAGCGCGCAGACCTGGGTGGTCTCGATGTGACGCTGCGTGTCCACGAATACTTGATACCATATCTTGACTCCAGGACGGAGCCAGCCGATGTCCTCAAGGAATTGGTGGATAAAGGTTTTTGCGGATTAAAAGCAGGGCGCGGTTTTTTCGGCTGGGAGCCTGGCCGTGCAAAAAAGCGCACTCGCGACCGTGATACGGCGCTTTTGAAAATATTGGATGCTATGACTTGAAACTATTGAATTTCCTGTTGGTGTTTGAAAGGTTGATGAAGTATGGAACAGGTTGTGATACTGAGTGGTGCACGCACACCTATAGGTGCGTTCGGCGGAAGCCTAAAGGATGTCGCGGTTGAGAAACTGGGTGCTTCGGTGTTGAACGAAGCACTGAAACGCGCGGGGATAGAACCCGGACTCGTAAACGATGTAATAGCGGGGCAATCCTACCAGGGTGGTGAGTGTGCAAACGGTGCAAGGGTGGCATTGCTGGAGGCGGGATGGCCTGACTCCGTCCCTGGTGTGACAGTGGACCGGCGCTGCTGTTCCGGGCTGGACGCCGTAATTTTCGGCGCAATGGAAATCATGAGCGGCAACGCCCGTGTAGTGGCGGCTGTGGGCATGGATAGCATGAGCAGGGCGGAATTTTATGTGCCCGGAGACTTTCGTTGGGGCCTTGGAGGAAGGGTGGATTCGAAATGGGGTTTCATGCCGAGGGGGCACGGGGCTCTTTCCATGTGGGGAATTCCCTTTTTTGACCGGATACAGCGCGCCAGGGTAAAATCCCAGCCGATCGAGCGCTACGGCGAACTCAACAGCATGATGAGCTGGGCGGAAAACGCGGCGAAGGCCGAAGGCATAACCCGGGAGGAAGCTGACAGGTGGGCGCTGAGAAGCCACCAGAGGGCCCTTGCCGCCTGGGAGGCGGGAAAGTTCGCCGAAGAGGTGGTGCCTGTGGCCTATCCGGGCCGCAAAGGCGAAACCAGATATCTGGAAAAAGACGAGACCCCCAGGCAGGACGTGAGCCTGGAAAAGCTTTCAAGGCTTAAAACTGTATATCCTGACGGAGTGTGCACCGCAGGCAACTCTTCATCAGAAAACGACGGGGCCGGGGCGGTGATCCTGGCCGAAGCATCTTTTGCACGGAGCATGGGGCTTCCGGTTCTTGCCCGGTTTGTGGCCGGCGCGTGGGCTGCCTGCGATCCTACGGTTACCTACCCCGCCGTGGAGGGGGCTGTAAACAAGGCGTTGGCGAAAGCCGATTTATCCGTTGAAAAGATTGATATTTTCGAAATCCAGGAGGCATTCGCCGTACAGCTCCTGGCCGATGCCCGTTTAATGGGTATCGGTGAGGAGGACTATGATTCGAAAATCAATATCAACGGCTCGGGCATTTCCCTTGGCCACCCCATAGGGGCCACCGGAGTCATGAGACTGGTGACCCTCCTGCATGAGATGAAGAGAAGCGATCTTAATTTGGGACTCGAAACCATATGCGGGGGCGGCGGCCAGGGTGTGGCTGCGGTTTTTTCAAGACAATGAGCCTTTGCCCTGCGGCCTTTGGAGGCGATTGAATGCTTGCTAACCTGGGAAGGATCATTGGACAGAACGCGCGCCAGTACTGGGATCGCCCCGCGGTAGTCAACCTGGAAAGGGACAGGAGATTTTCCTACCGGCAGATGCACAGGCTGACAAACCGGATCAGTCATATGCTGACTTCGGGTTTCGGCCTTGGCCAGGGCGATGTATATGCAAATCTCCTCGAAAACGAACACGTGGCTTTCTTTCATCCATGGATGTTTAAATGCCCTGTCACAGGAGCATGGATCGATATACGAGAATCTGTTTCCGAGCAGTTGAAGCAGATAGACCAGGTACGCCCCAAGGTTGTTTTCCTCGAGGCCGCATTTTTGAAAAATCTGCTGGACCACTTGCTGGAACGAGATATTGAAGTAATATCTATGGACCCTACGGGCGAAAAGCGCCGCGGGCTTCATTTTTTCTGGGACCTCATCGAACGTGCCAGCGAGGATGAGGTAGACGCCGAGTTTGCGTGGGACGATGCTGACTCTCACGTGTCGGTTTTACGCTTCACCGGTGGCACCACTGGTTTTGCAAAATGCGCAATGTATACTCCTGCGAATTTCTGGGTCTGGGGTATGAACCCGGCGCATTATCTGCATACGGTACCTTTCCCGTATCCCAAGGCCATGCTTTTTTCTCCGATCAACCATGCCGCCTCCGGTTCGGTCGTGATTCCAGTTCACCTGAAAGGAGGCACTCTGTTTACCCTCAACAGGGTGGAGATGCAGGAGATGGGCCGCTACATTCAGCAGGAGGGCGTGGAGCTGATTTATACTGTTCCCACGGTACTTTACCGGATGCTGGACATGGATCTGCCGGAGAAATACGACCTTTCGAGCCTTAAGACAATCAGATACGGCGGTGCCCCGATATCTCCATCCAAACTGGAAATGTTGCTGGGCCGGCTGGGAAGTGTATTCGTCCAAGGTTATGGCTCAACTGAATGCTGGCCTTCCTCTACGATTCTGGCAAGAGATGATCACAGCGTCGATTCACTGCGTCAGGCCGAGCGCCTGGCAAGTATAGGACGTCCTTTTCCGGGGCAGGAAATTCTGATTTGCGACGATGACGGACGCCAGGTGCCTCATGGATGCGAAGGGGAACTCTACATCCGCGGGGCCAACACGATACAGGGCTATTTCCGTAATCCGGAACTGACAGAGGAAAATTTCACGAGCGGAGGTTTCTGGAAGTCCGGGGATCTCGGCTACAGCGACGAGGACGGCTATATATTCCTGGTGGATCGAAAGAAGGAGATGATTATCACCGGGGGCTACAATGTTTATGCAACCGAGGTCGAAAACTGCTTGAATTCTCATCCGGCGGTTTCCAACTCTGCGGTGGTGGGACTGCCCGATGAACACTGGGGAGAGGCAGTATGCGCCATGGTGGTTGCCAAGGAAAGTATTAGCGTTTCCTCGGAAGAGCTGATCGAGTACTGCAAAGCTCGACTGGCCAGGCATAAGGCCCCTAAAAGAGTGGAATTCGTTTCGGCATTGCCGGTTAGTGCGGTGGGAAAAGTGCTGAGACGGGAAGTGCGAAGGAATATGATAGAAGTATCGGTGAGCGGCCCTGTAGATTCCAGTTGACTTTGCGTATGAAGGAAATGGCCAAGTATGCATGACAAAGACCGAAATAAAGGTGATGGTGCGGTAAAACCATTGATCGATCCGGAAACGCTTCCCCGGATGGCGCTCATGGGCCAGGATATACCCGCCCCTGAAATAAGGGACATTACCGAAAGGCTGATCCGGGGGTTCTCGATGCTCGATCTTTCGAAAAAGATTAGGCCAGGCCAGAGGGTGGCCTTGACCGGGGGCAGCAGGGGCATAACCGATATGGCCGGCGTGCTGAAGCAAACCGTGAGCTTTTTGCGTTCTCTCGGGGCTGAGCCCTATATTTCCCCGGCCATGGGAAGTCACGGAGGGGCAACGGCCAGGGGGCAGTCAGAACTGCTTTCCAGGCTCGGGATATCGGAAAAGACCATGGGTGCACCTGTGGTCAGCAGCATGCAAACTCGGAATCTTGGAAATACTTCCTTCGGTCTCCCTGTTTTGGTGGGAGAAGATTTTGCCTGCGCCGACTGGGTGATAGTGATAAACAGGGTTAAACCCCATACGAGTTATCGCGGCGATGTTGAAAGCGGCCTCCTTAAAATGCTTGCAATAGGCATGGGGAAACAGGCCGGTGCGGAGCAGTGTCACGCGCAGTTTTTCCAGCATGGTTTCCAAAAGGTGGTAAAGGAAATATCCACCCGGATTATCGAAAGTCTACCTATCCTTTGTGGTGTCGCTCTTGTGGAAAATCGAATGGAGAAAACAGCAGTGCTCGAGGTGCTGGACCCCGCTGAATTCGCCGATGCCGAACCGGGCCTTCTCTCCCAGGCCCGCGAGCTCATGGGTAGGGTGCCTTTCGAAAACGTTGACCTTTTGATTGTTGACCGGATGGGAAAGAACATAAGCGGCAGCGGTATGGATTCCAACGTCACCGGACGGATCTATAACCAGGCGACTGCGGAGCCTCCTGTCCAGCGGTTCCGTCGAATATATGTAAGGGACCTTACGGATGAAAGCGACGGCAATGCCCTGGGAGTTGGCACCGCCGATTTCTGTGCCCGAAGGCTGGTCGATAAAATGGATCCTGTGAAAACGAGAATCAACTGTGTGACCGCTACCGTGCCTGAAAAAGGCAGGGTCCCGATCGTGTGCGAAAGCGATTTGGACGGCATAGGATGCGGGCTTTTAAGTGCAGGTGTTTCGGTTCCATCCGAAGCTCGGATTGTTTGGATCAAGAATACTCTCGAACTCGAATTGATGAAAATTTCCAAGGCACTGGAGACTGAGGGCCGCAAGCTCGAAGGAGCCAGGTTTATCTCCCGGTTTGAGCCTTTTCCTTTTGATTCCGGTGGGCAGCTTCCCTTCGATTGTTTTGGGTGAGCCGGCTTTCATCTCGAGACATGGCTGTTGGGTGCCGGGAGTCGCCGGCCAAGCGGAGGATGTTCCCGCAAGGCTGTTTAACCTTCAGATTTTTCAGGCATAGGTTTACCCTCAAAAATGTTTCTTTGTGTTGTTGAACCCGCATGCCGAGACCTTGATCAAGGGTTCAACCGGGTGTGCGCAGACAGGAGGTTCACCTGTGGAGAAAGACGGCCGAAAACCCATTTATCTTGACAGACCTTTTTCTAATGAGGGCGGCAGTTGCCTGATCGGGAATGTCGAAGGACTGGTGGATATTTTCCAGGTGGTCTTTGACAACGTTTATTCCGGGGTCATCCTTTGTGACAAGAATTCCCGCATACTCTACATGAACAAATTTTATGCAGATCTCTTGGGTACGAGCCCTGAGGACGCCGTCGGGCTGCATATTAAAAAATTTTTTCCGTCTTCACGGCTTCCGGGCGTTCTTGAATCCGGACGCATGGAACTGGGAAAAAGATGCAGTTTGCGGTCGGATCTGGATCTCTTGGTCAACCGTATCCCCATCGTCAGCAACGGGGAGGCTGTGGGGGTCATCCTTCAAACGGTATTCAAAAATTATGCCGAGATCCAGGAACTTGTTACCAGAATGAGCCAGCTGGAGCGGAAAGTCAATTACTACAAGCGCGGCCTCGACAGCGTGCTCACCGCGACCTACAACTTCGATTCGATCATCGGTCGCAGTCCCCGGTTGCTTGAGGCCAAGGCAATGGCGGCCAAGTATGCGGAGACCGACGGGTCGGTTCTCATCCTGGGGGCTACCGGCACGGGCAAAGAGCTTTTCGCCCATGCGGTACACATGTCAAGTCCGCGAAGGCAGGGGGCGTTCGTTTGCGTCAACTGTGCAGCAATCCCCAAAGAATTGATAGAATCTGAACTGTTCGGCTACGAAACCGGAGCTTTCACCGGCGCCAAACCCAAGGGCAAATCAGGCAAAATAGAGCTTTCCGATGGCGGCACCCTGTTCCTGGATGAAATCGGCGACCTCCCGCTGAGCGCGCAGGCCAAACTGTTGAGAGTGCTTGAAACCAAAGAAATTGAAAAACTTGGCGGGCTTAAAAGGGTCAAAATCGACTTCAGACTGGTTGCCGCTACTAATAAGGACCTGCGGTCCATGATCAGCTGCGCCGAATTCCGCGAGGACCTTTTCTACCGGCTCAATACGATGGGAGTGGAAATTCCTCCCCTGGCCGAACGCCCTGAAGATATCCCCATCCTGATTTCTCATTTTCTCTATGCTATGGGAAGGCCGTTGATGCGTATAAGCGACAAGGCCATGAGGCTTCTGGAAACCTATTCCTGGCCCGGAAACGTCCGGGAGCTTAAAAACGCCATCCAAAGGGCCGTAAGCCTTGCAGACGGTATGATCATACGTAGAGCACATCTTCCCTACGAAGAAATCCGTTACTTCGATTCGAATCGTAGAACCCAGGGGCCGGTCAAGGGTCTTTCCAAAGAAGTGGGGCTTTTCGAAAAAAACGTTATCAGGGACGTTCTATCCCGGGCCGGCGGAAATATGAGCAGGACTGCGCGGCTCCTGGGCATTTCGCGTTCGACTCTGTACGAGAAATGTCGAACTTATGACATCCGATATTCATGAAGTTAGAGGGCAGCAGGCGGATTGAACATGACCGCCTTGTAACCTTTAAGTGATTTTTTTTGGGAGAGTGTCAGGAATTCCGGACACAAGAATTGGTACTTTGATAGGTCCGGGCGCGTGCTCGTGTTGATTTCTTCTGGTTATCTATATTTATTTCAAGTAGATATATTTAGTAATGTCCGGAATTCCGCACATATCCGGTCAGCAAGACAGTTTGAAACAGGATCGAAAAACCCCAAGACTTGATGCCTGTGGTGATGGCCTGAAAAATGAAAAAAAACACCTTTAGTTTTCAGTCAGTTAAAGGAAAAGGAAAATAAGCGCCGCCATTTGTTTCAATATGGCATCCATATTGCTTTTAAACTTTCCAAATAGAGCTTCATATCAGAAGGCAGCCGGGATTTTTCCTCCGGCTTTATCGTGATAATTCCCTATCCAGAAGCACTTGAATTTACTAGGATCCCCGACACGGAATCGTGTCGGAATGTGAAGATACAGCGTGGGCTTTGACTGTTTACTGCCCCATCAATAATGATTAGGCCGTAAAAAGTAGCATCCCCGACCCCGAGGGACATCGTTATTTTGACTTTTTACGATGCCGACAATAATGATGGGGTCGTAAAAAGTATTATCCCCGGCTTATCGGCGTCGGGGTCGGAATCG
>CAYXDR010000117.1:0-3523 GCA_964463515.1 uncultured Desulfobacteraceae bacterium
CAACGTCCGATACCGATCCCGATAGCGACCCCGACCCCGAAGGACATCGTTATTTCGACTTTTTACGACCTCATCATGAATGCTTTCTGCAGCAGGCACAATGGGGTCGATGCTTTATATCAGATTTGATGAGGTCGTAAAAAGTCCCCAAGTCGTCATTCTGGCGTAGGCCGGAATCCATAAGTCGTTGGGAGCACTGGACCGCGGCCTGCGCCGGGGTGACGCTAGAGGGGATATTTTGACTTTTTTCGACCTCATCAGATTTATATGGGCTGGAGATTAAGCAGGGCAGAAATTTTGTGCTCGATGCCCCTGTGGAATTGTTAATGTATGAGACGGAAACCTAATTTCAGACCGAGTGCTGTAATCCAGAGAGGTGCATCGAGGAGGGGACTATGAATTTCTGCTTGTGGCTGACCGGCCTGCCCGGGTCCGGCAAAACAACAATCAGGAAAGAGCTTGAAAGGCTTTTGGGGGGGGAAGGTTTGGAGCCGGTGGTTCTGTCGATGGACGAATTACGGAAATTTTTGACCCCGGCACCGAAATATACCGAAGAAGAAAGAGAAATCGTCTACAGGGCGATGGTTCTCATTGCAAGCTATGTATTCGAGCACAGCAATCGGGCAATTGTTATAGATGCAACCGCAAACCGCAGGAGGTTCAGGGAGCTTGCCCGGCAAAGGATACCGGAATTCGCCGAAGTATACATCAGATGCCCTTTAGAAATATGCAAGTCCAGGGAGAGTGGTAGGAAGTTTTCTCCGGTCGAGAAACAATTGTATCAAAAAGCGGACAAAGGAAAATTGAAAGGCGGCCTGCCCGGCGCTACAACGCCCTATGAAGAACCGTTGAACCCGGAGATCCTGGTTCCAAGCGACCGGCTAAGCCCCGAACAGGCTGCCCTCGAAATCATGGACTATGTTGGATCCAGGTGGATTCCCGGCCCAGGCTCGTAAAAATTTTCTGTCGGTGCCGTGGCCGGTCGCCAAACAATTGACCCCGGTCTGTGACGATTATTCTTGTTTCGGCGCTGGTATGGTCACAACAGGTACTCGGGCCAGGCGGACCACCTTTTCAGCTACTGATCCAAAGACGAATCTGCGCCAGCCGGTCCAGCCGTGGGTCGCAATAACTATGGCAGTCGCATTTTCATTTTCGCATTCCCTGATGATTTCATCCGCAGGCTGTCCTCTGAGTATTTTTGTGCTCACCTGGACGTCCTCCGGAACTGCAGACCTGATAAGTTCTTCAAAAGACTTTCTGGCCGCGTCCTCTATCTCCAGGTAATACTCTTTACCTGTTTGGGTCGTGGGAACGCCCGCTGCGACGGCGGGCTGAACAGGTTGAATGACATTGACCAAAATGAGTTCAGCCGAGAAGCGTTGCGCGAGTTCCACCGCCGCTTTTACCCCGTCGTAGGAGGGCAGGCTGAAATCGACAGGACACAGAACTTTTTTTAAAGGAAACATAAAAGAACCTCCTTTCCAGCTTTACCGAATTTCTAACAAAATACACTAAAAGTTTGGCGAAATAAATAGGGTGAATCATTTATCCTGGGCGCACATTGATTTTTCCCGGCCCGCATCGAAGGGTCTCAGTCGCTTCGTCCCTTCGAAATGGCATTCTTATGCGTGCAATTGCGTAGTCCGGATTAAATTCCTTCTAAACCTTTTATGAATGGAAATCCAATGAAGACTCTGTCAACTCGAAAGTTCTTTTACTGAGGACCGCTTTTCGCCGATACTCGGACGACCACGGATTTTTGACCTTCAAATCGCCAATAAAAAAAGGGGCTAAGCGACAGCTTAACCCCTTGATTTTACTCTTGGCGGAAGTGCATGGGAATCGAACCCACCTGACCCGGTTTTAGCCGAGTCACACCGGATTTGAAGTCCGGGAGCCCCACCAGTGAGCTTTCCACTTCCTTAGCTGGTTTATATTATATCGATTAAACACGGTTCTTGTCTTATGCCCTGAAATGCTCATCGCAATGGTTTCTGGTATCCCGGCACGAATCATGTTTCTGACAGCCGTTCGGCGTAAATCGTGAAACAATTTATCACTAAGCCCGGCCTTTTTGCAAGCTCTTCTCCACGTTTTTCGAAAATCCGTTAACCGGGTATCTCACGAGTTCATCAACCGGACCGACAAGTTCTTGCTCAAAACCACCTACAGCTACCTCTATCGCCACATTTCAGCTTGTCCAATACGAATACAGCTATTGTTCCTCCGTTGAAAAAAACATTGGAAGTAGAATTTTTAACTTGATCAGCGTTTGAAGCCAAAAAGGAGAGAATTGATTCCTTCAGCCGATAACCAATCAGCTTTTGCCAAAACCCCGAATCATGAACCCGTTTCTTGCGCACATCCTTATCCTATCATGAAAATCCGGCGAAGTGCAAAATTAGAAGAATTCCAAAGCAACCATTGAAAGAAATATTTAGAATAACCGTCTTAAGAAATATGAAGGCGGTGAACAGCATATTTGGTATTAATGATTATTTCGCAACAATTAAAAATGCAAAGTAAAATAATTAAGCACAACTTTATCCTTGGCCTCATCCTGTGCTTTTCGTACCAATGTAGTCATCTCAGTCTTGGCAATCGGTTTCATTAAAAACCTCTTTTTGGTGAGCCATGGCCACATTGGACCTGAGCCTGGCGGACGAACCCTCGATCAAGGCCACCAACGCTTCCACAATGGCCCGCATTTCTTCCGCTTGGGCGTTGAGTTGTTCGGAGGCCGACGCCGATTCTTCCGCATTGGCGGCATTTTGTTGTGTGACTTTCTCCATCTCGGATACGGCCCCGTCGATCTGGCCGATGCCGATGGTCTGCTTTTGGGCGAGAACCGCAATCTCATCCACCAGCACGCCCACCTTTCCCGAGATTTCGATATTTTCCCGGTAGGTCAGCCGGGTGGCCTCGGTGAGAACATTTCCCCTTTTCACCGCCGCGATGGTCTTTTCAATGAGCGAGGTGGTGTTCTTGGCCGCATCGGCCGCCCGTTTGGCTAGATTTCTCACCTCGTCGGCCACCACGGCGAATCCGGCCCCCGCCTCGCCGGCCCGGGCCGCCTCGACGGCCGCGTTGAGGGCCAGCAAATTGGTCTGGAAGGCAATCTCGTCGATGGTCTTGATGATCTTTCCAGTTTCTTCACTGCTTTTGTTGATCTCGAGGATGGCTTCGGCCATCTCGTGCATATGCCCGTTGACCTTGGAAACCACTTCAAGCGCCTCAGCCATCCGGGATTTGGCGGCGGCGACGTTTTCGCCGCTTTCCTTGGTCATGCCGGACATCGTTTCGATCGAAGCGCATGTCTCGGCGATGGTGGTCGACTGTTCGGTGGCCCCTTCGGCCAGACAATGGCTTGCCGAGGCCAGGTGATCCGAAGCCACAGTCACCTGTTGCGCGCCGTTTCTTAGCCCTGCGATGATGCGATTGATCGGCGCTTCCACCAACCGGTGGATCAGAAAATAAAATCCCAAGATGGAAATCAGGATGGCACCGCCGCAAATGAATA
>CAYXDR010000117.1:3533-8487 GCA_964463515.1 uncultured Desulfobacteraceae bacterium
ATATCCCCCAGGTCAATGACGTTCTGACATGCTGATCGACTTTGGACCCGATGTTTTGGATGAGTTCACCGAACAGTTGGCCGGTCTTTTCGTAAAAGGCTTCAAATCGCCCAGTGGACTGCCCCTTCCTCGGGTTGAGGAGGTATACATGAATGGCGCCAAGCTCCTGCTGGTCCTGAAGGATGGGCGCGGTTACCCGGACGATGTCACTTGAGGCATCCAGTGTCTCGATGATCGCTTGCATTTCGAAACCGTCTTGAACGGCAACAGCGGCTAAAGAGGCGTCTTGGCTGTTGACGAACGTGCTGCGAATATCCTTTTGCTCCCCTGCGACCCAGCAAAAAACGATATCGGGGTCTTGGCAGACGAATGCACACAACTCGTCGAGATTGCCCGTATCGTAGGTCAACAGGGGGGTGGGGGCGAGCCCGGCCACCAGTGCGGCCAGGCTCGTTGCCTTGATTTTCAGCGCTCGCTCCTCGGCGGCGAGCAATTCGGCTTCCACTCCGGCTAATTTGGATTTTTGCTGAGCCTGGACATCGTTGCCGAGGGAGGAAACGTCTCGGGCGATGGCCTGCATCCCCATTTTCATGTAGCGCAGGTTGTATCCCGTGATAGCGGTCAGCGCTGCCAGCATGAGAACCGACACCCCGATCAGCATCTTTGCCTTTATACCCCATCTTGCCGTGCTCATGTCTTCTCCGTCATGTATCCGGGCGCCCAGATAGCGAACTGTTGTCCACCTTGAAACTGGAATGCGTTGCGCTTGCAGCCGCCCCTATTTTACTTGACCGGAATATATCCCTTCTCGGCCACGAGTTTCTGACCTTTTGCGCTCAGCAGATAATCAATGAAACTTTTTGAGGCGCCGGTCGCCTCCCCTTTGGTCATGACCAGCAGCGGCCGCGACAGCGGGTATTGATCTGCGACCACATTGGCCGAGGTCGGGGTTTTGCCATCGAGTTTGATCAGTTTCAGCGGCGCCCCTTTGTCCGCCAGGGTTTGGGCGAACCCGATCGAGGCAAAAGAGATGGCCCCGGGATTGGTAATCACCGCGGCACAGGCCGGCTGATTGCCGTCCATTCCCTTGCAGGTCGTCTTGCACTGTTTATCCTGGCCCTTTTTCCAATAGAACAGGCTTTTCTTGGCCCCTTCGCCCGTCTCTTCGGCCTCCAGGCCGAAATAGTCCATGAAGACTTCAGCGGTGCCATGATGGAGAAGAATACCAATGGAACCGATGGCGGTGTCCGCACCGCCAATCTCCTTCCAGTTAGAGATTGCACCGGTGTAGATCGCCTGAATCTGAGATGGCGTAAGATTATCGATCGGGTTGTTCTTGTGCACGATGATGGCGACGCCATCTTTACCGATGACCACCGGGGCAAGGTCCGGAAAGGCCGTCTTCTCCTTGTCTTTCAATTTGCGAGATGCCATGCCGATCATCACCTTGCCCCCTGCGGCATTCTTGATTCCGCCGCTGGAGCCCCCGCCACCGACAACGATCTGCACTGCAGGGAAATCTTTTTTGAACGCGGGAACGGCCGCCTCTACAATCGGCTTGACTGTTGAGGAACCGCCAATGGTGAGCTGTTCCGCCGCATCGGCTGTCAGGCCTACGTGCATCAGTAAAAAGATTCCCGCCGCCGCCATAAGCACTCTCTTTGCCAACTCCGTTTGGTTAATCATTGTTTGGACCTCCTCTGGCAATTCTTGATGCCCGCTTGGGTTTTTTCGACGATCCGGGTCGACCGGGCTGATGGGCTACAGCATCTGTATCGGTAAACATTCTTCAGAACTTGAGTGTTTTTTGGCTCCCATGCCACGTTTCAGGTCGTTGTTGTCGATCTAGCGCCGATCTCTGCAGGAAAGGAACTGTAAAGGGGCAAACTATCAATCGGGACGCCCTTAAATTTTTGGGAAGCTTGCATTTGGGCGGAGGCAGTTGAATCCACCCCTTGGATTCGACGAGCAACAGCAAGCTACGGCACACCATATCTTTGAGGGCGCCATTGGCTTGTCGCCAATTCCATGCCCTGCAAAGCTCCTGAGAGATGAACCGCCTGCTCCCGCAGGGATTGGCGGAAATGATCCGCCGGATAACGGCGATATCCGATTGATTGATAACCCGACCGCGGTATGTGATAATGGCTTCCATGATGTTTGGCAATGTACATCATCATGGATCGGAACGTAGGTGGGAAACCGAACATTTTCAAAAAAGTACACGGCTGAAAGTTGCTTCTAAACCGGCCTGCCCCTATTTATTGAGCTGATACCTTTTATTCTTCGTTTATCTTGTCCATCCTGGGATCCTGTTCAACAACGGTTTTTCGCTTGTACCGTGCGCCTTGCGCCGTGCACCCGCTACATTTGCCTGAACAGGTGCATGTAGCGGTTGCTGACCGCCAGGGTTTCGCTGCGGTCCTTGAGCTTCACGACCCCTTTGCCTGTAAGGGACCGGCTCACTCGGGCGATGGAGCGGACCTGGACAATGGTTCCCCTGTGGAGCTGCCAGAATTTCTCGGGGTCAAGCGTTTCGCCAAGCTCCTTGATCGACTTGCGAATCAGGGACTCCCCCTCCCCGGTGATAACCACCGTGTACTTGTCCTCGGCCTTGAAGTAGATCACCGCGTCCACCGGCACGAGGCGCACGCCGTCGCCGTGTTGCACACGCACATATTGCAGGTAGGGGGATCGCTTCCCATCCGACAGATGCGCCATGAGGCGGCGTATGATGTCGGCAGGCATTCCGGGCTCCGACACCAGATCTTCCTTGAAGCGCTTCACCGTTTTTGCGAGCCTTTCCCGGGTCACAGGCTTTAAAAGGTAATCCATCGCCTCCTTTTCAAAAGCATCTACGGCATACTCGTCAAAGGCTGTCACGAAGACGATCCGGCAGGACTCTGCGATCCTCTCGGCAATCTCCATGCCCGTCATGCCCGGCATCCGGATATCCAGGAAGGCAATGTGGGGCCGATGACGTTCGATGAGTTCCAGTGATGAGGGGTGAAGAAATGATGAAGTCCGCCGAGGACCGGTTGCAGGCAATGGGAATATTGTAGACCATCGCTATCCTCAGCAGCGCCTTCACATCCATATCATGAGGGTGCGGCTGCATCGGGTCCCAGTAGAAAATCAGGACATCGATTCTGCCTATAGTAATCATGGCCCCCAATTGCTGATCCCTCCCAAGGGCACTGACTTGAGTTTCGTAATCGATCGTAGAGACCTGTCCGGATTCTCTGTCTCAAGTCTCTCTCGTATTACCCTTTCGATCATGAGACCCGTCGTTCCGGTACAGATCAGGTTGTGGTTCAACAGCGTTTGGCAGTTCCACTGAGCCCACTCCACCAGATCGTTCTTTCGGTTGCCGTGCTTAACCAAGGCCACATTTTTGACTTCCTTCATCCCGCTCCCTCGTGATCGGATTAAGAGCATCTGCTCAATCTTCCCCAGACTCGGAACCCGAACTCTGCTGGATGCCCAGGATTTCCCTTATCTATTCAACTATCAGAAACCACATAAGAGGTGGATTATGATTCGGTGAGATTTGTGTCCAAGATTGGAGTTCCTCCAATAGATAGAAATCGAAGGTGGATAGCTCTATTAACCGATACCTATCCAAATTTTAATCATTTCTTAAGACTGGTATCGAATGATTCAACGGTCGGTTGTTCGCTGGAGCTGGCAGTCTCACAGCCGCAAGTTCGAGGGATGTATAGGACCCACTCCAGGGTGAGCGCGGCTTTTCCAACCTGATGGGATGAAAGGAGGAGGAATAATGAAGAGACACAAAACAGGCCTGGCCGACAGAAACCCTCATATGAGAAACCAACTCACCGAGATGCTTGCCGGACTTCCCATGAAACCCTGCCATCATACTGGACCCGTTCCCGCGATCGAAAGCCTGGCTGATGAGTTGGATCTGGCGGCCGCACACCGGGACAGAGAAATGAGCCTGAGACTGCTTGAACGACAAGGGGAAATGTTTCAGGACATCCAAAAGGCCCTTAATCGAATCGAGCTGGGACATTACGGCATTTGTGAAAACTGCGGAGAAGCGATCGGCCTGGACCGCCTAAAGGCGTGTCCAGCCGCGGTTCTCTGCGTCGACTGCAAGAGAGAGGAGGAAGAGCGAGCCCAGAAGAAGGGTTTTCCCTTCATGCGTCGTCTGGCACACTAACCGGAGTCACAAAGGCCTGACAGTGAGAATTTTCCCCCTCCGATGCAGGCAACACATCTGAAGACAGGACCACCATGATCCATAATTTTTTAAAATCTGTTTACGGCCGTCGGCAATGGAGCCAAATCAGGGCCAAGTTGTTGATTCCTATCATCGGGCTGATAGCCCTTTCGTTGTTAGTCAGCACTACCAAGATGAGCCGTACATTCCTTCGTTCTCTGCGTGTGAGTTCCAAGGCGGAGTTAAAACGAAGGATCGAAAAGTATCTCGGCGAGGTGAATGCTGCCCCCGTTGTGTTCCAATGGAAATATAAACCCGATGAGGGCAGGCTGTAACCATTGCCATGATATTTTGTGACCGATCTGCCAGGAGGATCAATATTCTGGACTTGAGGTTTTTACGCATGCATGAAAGATTTCAACAAGTTGACTTCCATCTTAAATCGATGCTCTGCCGCCTCCGGTAGCCCTTTTCAAAACGCATGTTCCGAACCTCCTGCAACACCTCTGTCTATCCCTCCGGAGTACCTCTCTCATGCTCCAATGAAACTGGACAGATCATGTACTATAAGTCCGGAAAGTTTATGTGCTCTCTACACTCGGATGCAGGCAACTTGAAACGGCGCATACAGGGTGGTATTATCTTTAAAAACGGCAGGAGAAAGCATGGCACTTAATTTGAGAGAATGTGAAGCATCGGCCCTAAAGTTGCCCGCTACCGAGAGAGCCGCCTTGGCAAAGCGCCTTATCGAGAGCCTCGATTCTCTTGACA
>CAYXDR010000118.1:0-8444 GCA_964463515.1 uncultured Desulfobacteraceae bacterium
CGTCTTTTTGACTATCTTCACCGCCTCGCGGCTCAAGGCCAACCCACCGGCCTGAGGCTCCTCAGGCACGATCACAGGAGGAATTTGGACCGGCCGGCCGCTTATTCGCTCAATCTTCCCCTGGAGCCTTCCGACTTCCTGCAACGCTTCTGAGATCAAAGCATCGAAAGACTCCGCCACGGCTCCCACCATACCTATATTATGGGCCTCGTCGATCGAAAGGGATTTCCCCGATGTCAGCATCTGATGAAATTTCCCTGCTCCACCCGGCCATTTCCTGTAAGGCACCGCACAGCCACCGATTCCGGGCAGTATCCCGAGGGTTATCTCCGGGAACTGGAACCTTGAACCCGATAGCGCGACGATGCCGTGACAGCGAATCGCCAGTTCGAGACCTCCGCCCAGAGCCAGTCCGTTTACCGCCGCAACCACCGGTTTTTCGCTTTTGTCTATGAACTTCTGGACCTTGGCACATGCCCTGGCGTAATCCGCAGCGGCTGCCGCGTCTCCCAGCATTGATGGAAACCGGCCTATATCAGCCCCTGCGCAAAAGGCGGAAAGTCCATAGCCAGTGATCACGAAGCCCTTGACCGACGGATCGCGGGAATAAGAGTCCAGAACCGCCAGGATTTCATCATTCACCTCGTCGTTCAAAGCATTCATGGCCTGAGGTCTTCGGATGGTTACTATAATCACATCTTCCAACCGGTCCACGACTACGAACCGTTTGAAATCCAGGTATTCCGCAACAGGTATCGATGGCATCGGGAATCCGGGCCGGTCTGCCTCGAACCGATCTGCAATTTTTGCGGTCCGAACTTCCCCCAGCTCCTGCATTATATCGAAGGGTCCTTTTCTGAAGCCGAGCGCAGCCTGGCACCCGAAATTCAGGTCTTCGGCAAGCCCAATGCCCCTGTCCACAATATCAAAGCACTGAGAAAAAAGAATTCCGAGAAGACGATCCCGCACCGCCTCACGCAAAGGCTCGGGCACCTCAACCGGAGATCCGGGCCGGTGGGTTTTCCACCTGTCAACAGAATCAAGGATTACCGCAGGCCGATAATGCTCTCCTTCTTCCATCTGGCGCGTGTTGGTCTCGATGATGATCGGGTTTCCGTTCGCCATATTTAATACAAAGAAAGGACCAGCAAACACGAACTCCTCGGCCGTTTTATCGATCTGGGAGGCAGTAGCTTCATCAAGAAGAAAGGCCGCCTCGTTGCACCAGTTGTCGAATATTCGGTCCAGCATGAAGCAAACCTCATTTCCAGTCACAATCGGCGCCTTGCCGGTGGCAGCAAAAAACTTGCAAAGATAATCGAGCACATCAGGATCCGCACCCTCCCACCTGATGACCTCCACAGGCAGGCTGCGCCAGGCGGGTGCGAAGAAATGGGTTACGGTACTCCGCCAGGGCCGCTTCATCGCGGAAAAGATACGGTCGGCGGGAATCGAACTCGTGTTGGAGGTTATGATCGCGTCTTCTTGGACAATCTCCTCAACTTTTTCAAATATGCTTCTTTTGAGCGGGATATTTTCCGTTGCCGCCTCTATCACCAGGCCGCACCCTGCTATACGTTCGTAGTCGGTGGTATAGACTATTGCCTCACGCACGGCCTCGGCCCGTGCCGCTTTCATTTTCCCGCGCTCCACGGCCTTCCGGATATAGCCATTCAGACGATCCTCGGCCCTTTTCAAAGGCCCTTCTGCCACATCCACCAGGTAGAGCCTGCTGTCCGGAAGCGCGCTGTTGAGATAATAGCCGATGTCGGGACCTATAGTGCCGGCGCCTATAACTGCAAGCTCCCTGGGCATGGAGCGTGAAGTTTTATGCAGCAGGGGGTTCATGAATTTCGGATATAATTTTTCTCTATTGTTCATGTTTCCATCTCCCTTTTTCAAATCCGTCTGCCTGGAACGAAAATTTGATGGCCTCGTAAAGGTCCCGTCCCCGCCTTATCTGCATCCGAATCCGGGCTAAAAGGTTCAAGGCCCAAGATTCAATTACTCAGGCATGCTTTCAGGATCGATCACAACCCCGTAATCACGAGCGGCGCCTTCGACTGTTACATAGCCCTGCAGCACATCCTCGGCCACCATTTTCCTGTCCCTTTCGCCCGGGTCCCCGTAGCCGCCCCCTCCTGCGGCGTCCATTACAACCACGTCACCGGGCATCAGCCTCGTTAAACCGTAAGGGTTCCCCGGTCGGCCGTTCACGATGAACCCAGCCTTTCCCCCAGCCTTTCCTCCGAAAAGACCCTCAGGGGGATAACGGAACCGGCCGGACTGTATTCCCAGATTCACCGGCGGGACAGGGGCATATTCATCATCCGGCACACGAAAGACCACGCGCCGCCCAAGCCCGCCCTTCATTCTCCCCGGGCCGCCAGAATCCGGGATCAATTCCCGCTTCTCCACAATCAGGGGAGTGTCGCTCTCAAAAATCTCAACCGGGGTATTGGCGCCGTTTGCAGGGAAAATATAGTCGTAATAACCGTCGTTGCAGGAACCTGCACCCATCCCCCCGCCTCTTATGATCACGCTGTGCCACGGAGCTCCGTTGTTGCGCCTGCCATAGAAAACATTCATTGTCGCCGGAGTGCCGCCGCTTCCCGCTATCACCCGATCCGGCATTGCATCGGCCATGGCCCGGTAAATTATCTCTGTCAGGAAATGGCCTATCTGCATCCTGGCTGCAACAGCGGCAGGGAAACGGCAATTGACCACGGAGCCTTCGGGCGCCTTCAGCTGTATCGGCGCGGCGCACCCATCATTGTTCGGAATTTCCGGGTCGAACATACTTTTGACAGCCATGAACACATAGGCATATGAAAAATTCAGCACCACGTTACCGCCCCAATCCACCTGCGGGGAAGATCCGTCCAGGTCAACCAGGATGTCGCTGCCCTTTACATGCACGGCGGCCCGTATAACGACATCTTCCTTGCCTTCCATCTGCTCGATGATTCCTTCACTGCGGTAGACACCGTCTGCTACGGCCGCTATAGCACCACGCATGCTCGCCTCGGTGCGGGAGAGGATCTCCCCGGCAAGCGCGTCCAACCCTTCCATGTTATAGTCCTCGAGCATCTGTACCACTTTTTCCGCACACACATGGTTTGCGGCAATCTGGGAACGTATGTCCCCGACCACCTCATCGGGGGTGCGAACATTCCACCGTATCATGTCAAATACAGCCTTGTTGGGTGTAGCGGCGTCGTAGAGCTTCACCAGGGGTATGAAAAGACCATCCTCGAACACATCGTGGTTATCCGAAGATACCCTTCCGCCGATATCGCTGTGGTGAAACACACAGGCGGTAAAAGCCACAAGCCCACCCCGGTAAAAAATCGGGCTCATGACGCAGACATCATTCAAATGGCCGGCAAGAGCCCACGGATCATTAGTAATAAAAACATCTCCGGGCCGGAGGCTGTCGGCAGGCATTCCAGCCACCAGGCGCTTTATTCCCAGGGCCATGGCACCCGACTGGCCAGGAGTCGCGAAAGTACCCTGGGCCAGTTCCCTGCCGGACCGGTCCGTGAACATACAAGTGTAGTCATGGGCGTCGCGAAGCAGGCTCGAAAAAGCCGTGCGGGCCACAGCTCCGTCGGCTTCATCCACGATGGAGATCAATCTCCGCCACAAGATCTCCAGTGTTATGGGATCGAATTTATCCGTCATTTCTCCCTCCTTCATGACTTACGGCACACTTATTCTCAGACGGCCAGTTCCACCCACACAAATCCATATTCATCTACTGATGCTGCAGCGTCGGCACCGACAATCACGGTGGATTCGCGTTCTTCGATAATGGCCGGACCGTGAAACTCGGCGCCCGGGCCAAGCCTGTAGCGGTCATATACCCTGTAACTTATGAAATCCCCCTCAAGGGGGCAGTAAGCCCGTCGCTCTCCTTTAACGGCGCTTTCGGCGGAACCGCCGGCCCTATTAATCCTGGGTAACTGGAGCAGTTTTTCCGGCAGGCTCGCCCTGACCCGGAAGTTTATGAACTCAACCGGGGATTCCGGATAGGTCCGGCCGTAGAGTTTCTCGTATATGCTGTCAAACCGGGAACGGATCGTTTCAGGATCGGTTTCGGTAAAATTATGTTCCGGCAGTGGGATGTTTGTTTCGCTTCCCTGCCCGACGAATCTCACATCCACCGAACGTTCGAAACGCAAACCGTCATCCACAGTTCCAGCCGCCAGAGTCCTCGCTCCTTCGATTTCCATGGCACGGAAAATCTCCTCGATTTCGGCGAAATCAGCTGTCATCAACGGAGCTTTGTGACTGCGCACCAGGTCGAAGGCTCGGGGGGCGGTAAAGAATCCCAAAGCCGAACCAACTCCGGCATTAGGCGGAACAATGAACCTCGGGGCTCCCAGCTTCTTGGTCAACCCGTAGGCGTGCACCGGTCCTGCTCCCCCGAACGCGATTACGGTTACGACTTTGGGGTTCCCTCCTTTTTCAGCTATATGGGTCTTGGCCGCGGCAGCCATCGTCTCGTTTATAAGGTCGTGGATACCCCATACAGCCTGGATAAACTGCACGGAAAGAGGCTCTGCGATTTTTTCCCTGATTCCGCGGCGGGCGGATTCAAGGTCAAGCTTCATCTCTCCGCCCAGGAAATAATCCGGGTCCAGATAACCCAGAAGCAGGTCCGCATCAGTCACGCCCGGCGCGTCTCCCCCCCGGCCGTAGCAAATCGGGCCGGGATCCGCACCGGCGCTTTCCGGTCCCACCTGCAGTGTACCGAGCCTGCTGACCTTTGCAATGCTTCCTCCGCCTGCACCGATTTCCATCAAATCCACCACGGGAACCTGTATAGTAAGTCCGCTACCCTTCATAAAACGCTGGACCCTGCCAACCTCGAAGGTGGGCACAACTCCTGCAGAGCCGCGTTGAATCAGGCATGATTTGGCGGTGGTCCCCCCCATGTCGAAGCAGAAAATATCCGGTATTCCAAATAGTTTTCCATAATATTCACCTGATATGACAGCCGCCGTGGGCCCGGATTCTATTATCCGGACAGGAAACTCGGCTGCGGTCTCCACAGAGGTGATCCCCCCGCTTGAAAGCATTATGAAAAGCTTCCCGGAACTTCCCATCCCTTTGAGACGGGAGGAAAGCCTCGCCAGGTACCTGCCGGTCAGGGGCTTGACATAAGCGTTGGCCACCGTGGTGCTCGTGCGCTCGTATTCCCTGATCTGGGGCAAAACGTCGTAGGATATGGATACCGGTATATGGGGAGCCTCCTCTGCGATAAGCTCCTTTATCTTGAATTCATGGGCAGGGTTTTCGAAGGAATTAAGGAGGCACACGGCAATGGACTCGACTCCCATGTCTAGAAGGCGCCGGATAACGTCCCGGGCACCGGACGTGTCAAGGGTAACGAGTATGCTGCCGTCACTTCGGGTCCTTTCGTCCACCTCCATTCGGAAGCGCCTGGCTACCAGGGGGACGGGGAACTCGGCGAAAACATCATAGGGCGCATAACGGATCTCGCGGCCCAGTTCCAGTACATCCCGGAATCCTCTTGTTGTTATGAGGCCGGTTCGGGCCCCTTTGCGCTCTATGATGGAGTTGATTACAAGAGTCGTTCCGTGGATCACTTCATCGAGAGATTCTATAAAGCCCGGGCATCTCGATTTAAGCTCCTGCATTCCCTGTTCGACGGCGTCGGAAGGATCTCCCGGGGTCGTCAGACATTTGTTGATAACAATCTCACCGGTCCTGTCGTTCAACAGCACAAAATCGGTGAAGGTGCCCCCGATATCACAGCCGAGGCGGTAGAATCTATCCATTTATACCTCCAGGTTCCAAGTCCGGATATTGGAAATTTCGACCTGTCAACATGCATCTCTTTCCTTAAGTGCAGCCAAAACCTTTTCCGGAGTGATCGGCAGGTCTCTGATCCTGACACCTGTTGCATCATAAATTGCATTGGCTATAGCGGGGGCGGTGGGCACCAGTCCCGGCTCTCCGACGCCTTTAGCCCCGAATGGACCGGCTTCGTCGTCGGGTTCGACGATTACAGGTTCAATCGGAAAGACATCCATTGCGGTCAGAATCTGATAATCGCGGAAATTACCATTAACAACGCGCCCGTTCACCACTTTGATCTCTTCGGTCAAGGCATAACCAACCCCCGTGTAAACTGCGCCGTATACCTGGCCCAGCAGAAGACAGGGGTTCATGGCGCGGCCCACATCATGGGCCGCAACCAGGTTCAATATCTTGACACGCCCGGTTTCCATGTCTACTTCCACCTCCACGCCGGTGGTGCCGAATGCATAAGAGCAGGAAAGGTTGCCTTTCATCTCGCGGTCAAGCATTTCGGTGGGGGGATCGTAAAAGGCCTCAGACATCACCACCTTGCTTTCACCTGTGCCCACGTGAAGCCCGGCTTTTAAGACACTGCGTACATCCATCCTGAAAACTGGATGGTCAGGTTGGTTTACCGGAAAAATGAACCCATCCCGTATATCCATCTTTTCAGGATCCCCCACAAGACTCCAGTCGAGCTCTGGAGGAACAAATGAAGGGTCCTTGCGTTTCCGACGCTTGAGACTCTGATTTACAAGCTTGGGAATCTGTTCCACCGCAATTTCCAGGATCTGCCGCTTCGCATCAGCGCAGGCGATCAATGCCGCCTTTCCGGCCATGAATGTATGCCGGCTGGCATGTGTACCAGCGTCCCAGAGGCACAGGGCTGTATCACCGAAGGTCACCCTTACGTCTTCGGGGCGGAACCCCAGCGCCTCGGCCACCATTTGGCTGATCACCGTCGGAGAGCCCTGTCCTTGATCCGTGCCGCTTTCGAGCACATCGACACAGCCCTCGTCATCCACCTTGATCATCATCCCGTGACCGTCGGATTTATATACCCTTGCACCTCCTGCCACGTGGATCAAGGACGCCATGCCGACCCCTCTGCCGTTGCGTTTGCCGTGCTTGTTGTTCCAGTCAAGCTTAGAGCGTACGGAATCTATGCATTCACCCAAACCACAGGAGGTGACCTTGAGCCTCATGGGTGTGGTTTCTCCCGCTAGATTGCGGTTGATCTTCCTGAATTCGGCGGGGTCAAGGCCGGCAGCCTCGGCCAGGCTGTCCATGGAAGTTTCCACTGCGAAACTGGCCTGTGGGTTTCCATATCCCCGCATCGCCTGGCAATATATGTTATTGGTGTAAACGCAGGTCGCTTCGAAGGAAACATTGGCAACGCGGTATAAGGAAGACATGGGCATCATCATTACCGAAGGGGTTGTAGCCCCCCAGGACGTATAGGCCCCATTGTCAAGTACGGCTTCGACTTTCCTGAAAGTCAACCTGCCTTCCCGGTCGCAGCCCTGCTCTATCGTGAACACAGCGGGCTGCCTGGGAGGCAGGGCCATGAATTCTTCTTCCCGGCTGAACTGGATCTTCACCGGCTTTCCTGTGGCCAGCGCCAGCTGTATGCAAATGAATTCATAGATGTCAGTGTCAAGTTTCGTCCCGAAGCTCCCCCCGACCACAGGGTTTATTATCCGGATTTTTTTCCCTTTCAGCCCGATCCGGTCGAAATATTCGCTTATCCGGCCCTTATCGCCGAAAATCACGTTGGTCTGGTTCCACAATGTGAGATTGTTGTTGCTGTCGAACTCCGCGACACATCCGCTTGTTCCCATACAGCATTGATTCACCCATGTGGTGCTGACGTTGTCTGTGGTCACATAGGCCGAGTTCTCCCTGGCGGTATTTATATCCCCTTCACTGAAACGCCAAGGCAGAGGCAGCACGTTGCTTCTGATCGGCCTGCCCCTGGCATCCACTTCGTGAATCAACGGGGCATCCTGCTTCATAGCCTCGAAAGGGTCGAACACAGCCGGAAGCTCTTCATATTCCACGTCTATCAATCCCAGGGCTTCGGTTGCTATCTCCGGACTGACCGCCGCCACCGCCGCCACCTCATCCCTGAACTGTCGGACCTTGCCACGTTTGAGCACTCGCTGGTCCTTAATGAAGCCGACCCGGACATCCGGGATGTCCTCACCCGTAAGAACAGCTTTTACCCCCGGCAGGGACCTTGCCTTTGACACATCAATATGTGCGATCCGGGCGTGGGCATACCTGCTGTAAAGGATCTTGCCGTGCAACATGCCTGGGCGTCTGAACTCATCTATATAAACTGCCTTCCCGGTGACCTTGTCGGCCTCGATGGTTCGTGGAATACTTTTTCCCACATACAGATACTCGGACATCCCTTCCTCCTGTAAACAACCGATTACGATACGCCGCCTGATCACTCATCAAAATCTTCAGCCGCAGCCTTGATTGATTCCACGATCTGCACGTAACCCGTACAACGGCATATGTTGCCTGCGATAGCCTCCCTGATCTGCTCTTCGGACGGGGATTTGACTTTATCCAGCAGGGCCTTCGCGGACATTATCATCCCAGAG